>JAVWHX010000071.1:0-10642 GCA_036639875.1 Coprobacillus sp. | reverse complement strand
TTATTCACTTTTCAAGGTTCTAAAATATATTTCCACTAATTATTAAAAATCACTTGATTTTAATATAGTTAGCTCGCCATATTATTTTATAACATAATCTTTATGAATTTGATAGATACATTTTGTTAAATTTTCCGTTTTTGTAAAAAAAGCATTAATTTATATGATGTGTTAAAATAGAAAAAGAGAAAAGAGGGATACAATGATTAAATTAATTGTTTGTGATATTGATGGCACAATTCTTAAAAATGATAATACATTTGATGAAGATAGTTTTACTAAGATTGAAGAGAAGAAAAATCAAGGTGTTGAGTTTATGTTTTCAACAGGGAGATCTTTTGAGATGGTTGAGGATTTGTGTAAACAGAAAAATATATATTCAAATATGATACTGAATAATGGGACTCAGTATAGGAGCTTTGATGGTGGTTTGGATATCTATTATCCAATGGATAAAGAGCCTTTTATAAAAGTTGTTAATGTTTTAAAAGAGCGAGGATATCATATTTCCATACATACACAATTGGGGAAATATATTGTTGAAGATATTGAATCTTATTTTAAACATCATCAACAAATTTTGTTGAAAAATAGAAACTTAAAAGATGTTTCAGAATTTCCTGATGCTGCTTTCTTTACAAGAAAAGGTTTTTTGAAGAATACTCATTATGTAAGTGATCTTGAAGATTTGTTTCAACAAGGAGCTTTACCTTTAAAAGTTGATGCAAGACATTTAGATATAAGTCAAATCAGTGATGTTGATGATATGTTAGAAGGAATAGGAGATTTTTATATTTCTTCATCTTATGGTGAAAATATTGAAATCACATCTTCGATACATGATAAAGGGAGTATGCTGAAAGAGGTTTTAAAAGAAAAGGGACTGACTATTGATGAGGTAGCGACTTTTGGAGATGGTCATAATGATATAGGCATGTTAGAAAGCTTCCCTTATTCATTTGCTCCTAGTAATGCTTGTGATATAGCAAAAGAAAAAGCAACTTATGCATTAGAAGAAACTAATGAACAAGGTGCTGTTAAAAAAGGTATTGAAATATTAGAACAACTTAATCTTCTTTAATATAAGGAATATTGCAATATTCCTTTTTGATTGTCAGAAGAGAATCTGAACTTATTAATGATAAGAGTTTTGTAGCTTTGAATTCAATATCTAAGGCAGGGTGTTGATAAGCATTGAAACGAGTGATTAATTGAAAAGGGCAATTCTTTTTAATGGAATTGAGATATTGACGACCGTTTTGACTCATTGCCAATATCCTTAAATAATCAATATTCATAGCATTTTGAATATCTTCTTTGGTGTTTTTCATTAAAACATGAATAAGCATTCTTTGAATACGTGGTCTTGTATATCTTTTTGATAATAATGCATGAATGAATTCTTCCGTTGATGTTGCTTTTTCAATTTCGTTTTTCATAACATTTTCTAAACCTTCTTCAACGAGGTGATATTGACTTAACGTTGTAGTAGGTGTTAAAAGAATTTGATATTTTAAATAAGTGAAGAAGTTATTTAAAAAATATGTTTCTTCTTGATAGAGTTCTGGTTGGGGAAGTGCATTGGCATAATCTTGATTTGTAGAAATGGCTTTACGAATTGCTGATGCACTGGCAACTGTTTGAATTGTTTGACTATGATAATCATTTGTACGTTTAAAGCAATGTGGTGTTATTGGATAATGATTTGACACGATTTCTTTAACATATCCTAATCCTAATAAATCATTGGGTGTACGAATATCTTGTTTCACAATGATTTGTAATGCTTTGTTACAAGCGTCAGGATATCTTAAACCTTCTTGCATAAAAGATCTTACATATTGATTATATTCATCTTTGTTCAATTCGATTGCATTAGCAATTTTTAAAAATGTTTCAATATTACCATCTTCGCTTCCAAAACAAATATCTGTAACACCTATAGCATTTAATAATGATAAAGCACCTCTTGAAAAATAGTCAGCACTTTGACAAGCATAGACAAAAGGTAATTCAATCACTAAATCAACACCATATTCAATAGCTAAACGTGCTCTTTGCCATTTATCAATAATGGCAGGCTCACCACGTTGAACAAATGATGAAGACATAACAGCGATTATATAATCACATTGTGTTATTGATTTTGCTTTTTGTATATGATGAATATGACCATTATGGAATGGGTTGTATTCTACTATAATTCCTAAAACTCTCATATCTTACACCTCTTTTTTTAATAGTTTATCATAGTTTTTTGAATATGAATAGTTTTGTTGGAAATAACTCTATTTTTTCGATAAATTATGATTGACATATTTGTACATTTTATATATAATTGGCTATGCGGTGTAAAGGGTGATTTTTTTGAAATGGAATTTGCAATGGATTGTTAAACAACAAGATGGATGTTTTTCTTTTGACGAAGTTTTAAACTTCCCATCAGACATATTCCATAATTTATCACAAATCAATGAATTGAAAGATGTTCATGTTTTTGGACGTGGGCGTTTGGATATTAAGAATCGACATTTGTACATTGATTTTCATGTTAATGGTCAAATGATTCTACCATGTGCCGTTTCATTAGAAGAAGTGGATTATCCGTTTCATATTGATTCATCTGTTATCTTTAGCTTCTATAAGCCAGAAGATGGTGAAGATGTCATCGAAGCAAAAAGAGATATGGTTGATTTAACTCCTATTGTATTTCAGGAGATTATGATGGAAGTTCCCATGCGTGTTGTAAAAGACGGCGCTACTTTGAAAACCGAAGGCACTGGTTGGAAAGTATTAAACGAGAAAGACGAAAGTAAGGATGAAGATTATATTGATCCTCGTCTTGCTAAACTTAAAGATTATTTTAAGGATAAAGAATAAGGAGGTGTACCTATGGCAGTACCACAAAGAAGAATTTCAAAAACAAGAAGAGACAAAAGAAGAACACATGATAAATTATCTGCACCAGCTGTAGTTGTTTGCCCTGAATGTGGAGAATTCAAATTATCACATAGAGTATGCAAACATTGCGGAACATATAACGGTCAAAAAGTGTTATAAAAACTGCCCCTTATTCAAGGGCTTTTTTTATTGCATTTTTTTATGTGAGATTGGTATAATGGTTAAAAGGGAGTAAATAAAGGGATGAGAAAAATAAGAACATTTTTAAAGATATTTTTAATTATTGTTATTGGATTTATTGTTTATATATTTATGAATATAGATACATTGGTTGATCAAAATGATGTTGATAAGGTTTTTGAAAGTGATACTGATTATCTCTATAATTATGAAAAACTTGATGAAAAAGATAAAACCACTTATCGTTATATTTATTATACTTATAAGGAACTATATGGCGAACTGAGTATTCCTGAGAGTGATATTGATAAGGTTAAAAAGATTGCGGGATATGTTATGTTAGATCATCCTGAGTTTTTCTATATTGATGGGAGTTTCGAATATTATGAGGGTGCTCCTAATATTAACTTTATACCAATATATCAATATAACAAAGACGAAATTAAAGAGTATGCAAAAAAAATTGAAGCATCTACAAAAACAGTTATTAGTGAAGCAATGAAGGAAAAAGATGTTATAAAGCGTGCAAAGTTTCTTTATGATTATGTAGTTGAAAATATTGAATACAAAGAGAATAAGAAAATAGATCAAAATATTATAAGTTCTTTTATTGAAAAGAAAACAGTTTGTGCTGGTTATGCAAGAGCTTATCAATACTTATTGAATCATTGTGGTATAAAAAGTAGCTATGTGGTTGGGAAAGCATCTGAGACTGTGGGAAGTACAAATGTTGGTGAAGGTCATGCATGGGTTATGGTGAATATTGAAGATGATTTTTATTATGTTGATCCAACATGGGCTGATAATGTTGAAGAAGGTATGGAACATACATGTAGTGGTTATTTTATGATGAATAGTGATGAGATGCTAAGGTGTTATATGCCAGAAGGTAATTATGAAAAAACGAAAAATAATCAGTTTAATTATTTTGCAGATGAAAAGATGTATATGGACACATATAGTGAGAATATTATAAGTCATGCAATTGAAAAAGGAATAGCAAACAAAACAAGAGTGGCAGAAGTAAAGTGTTCAACTGATGCATTGTATAAGACGGTGAAGAGAAAATTGGAATCGGATTATTTAGGTTATCGTGTTTTGTCCAAAAACAATGTGTTTGGTGAGAATTCTTCATATGCTTGTTTTGATGAATTGAGATTAATAGAGATTTATTATTGAAATTGTAATAAATTGGAAAAGCATTGAAAAGTAGCGGGAAACTGCTACTTTTTTAGTTTTTAAAAATAAAAAAACATCTTGAAATATATATACATAATAAAATAATTAGTATATAATAGTGGTATAGAGTGTAATGGAATGGATGAAAATGTAAAAAAGTGGGTGATTTTGAATGTTCTTTGGTGAATTTAGGCATAGTATTGATGCAAAAGGAAGATTAAGTATTCCAGCAAAAATGCGTAATCAATGTGAAGATAGTGTTTTTGTAACAAGAGGAAATGATGGCTGTCTTGCTTTATATACAAGAGAAGGCTGGGAAGAATACTACCAACAACTTCAAAGTTTACCACAAAAGAAAAAGAGTACCCGTATTTATGTACGTCTCATTACATCTCGAGCAAGTGAATGTGAATTTGATAAACTTGGTCGTATTAATATTCCACTTGTATTAAGACAAGAAGGAAATCTTGAAAAGGATTGTGTTGTTGTGGGTGTTGGAGATCATGTTGAGATTTGGAATAGTCAAACATGGGATCAATTCTATGATGACAATAAAGATAGTTTTGATGATATATCAGAAAGTTTAGATGAATTTGAAATATAAAGGAGACGGACATGTTTAATCATATTAGTGTTTTATTAGAAGAAACAATTGAAGGATTAAATATTAAAGAAGATGGTATCTATGTGGATTGTACATTAGGTGGCGGAGGTCATAGTGCACAAATTCTTCAAAGATTAACATCAGGTCATCTTTATTGTTTTGATCAAGATCAAAATGCTATTCAAGCAGCAGATCAAAGATTAAGTCAAATTTCTGATCATTATACAATTATTTATTCTAACTTTGAAAATTTAAAAAACGAATTATCAAAGTTAAACGTTGATAAAGTGGATGGGATTGTTTTTGACCTAGGGGTTTCATCGCCGCAATTTGATGATGGAGCAAGAGGCTTTAGTTATAATTATGATGCAAGATTAGATATGCGTATGGATCAAAATCAAGAACTAAGTGCATATGAGATTGTGAATACATATGAATATCATGAATTGGTTAAAATAATGTTTAAGTATGCTGATGAAAAGTTTGCGAAGCAAATTGCAAGAGCTATTGAAAGACAAAGAGCTAAACAACCAATAGAAACAACATTTGAATTGGTTGAAATTATTAAGGATGCGATTCCCGCTTATGCAAGAAGAAAAGGTGGACATCCTGCAAAAAGAACTTTCCAGGCATTAAGAATAGCAGTTAACGATGAATTGAATGTGTTTGAAAATGCATTAGATGATGCTTTGGATTTAGTGGGTGTTAATGGGAGAGTTGCGGTTATTACATTTCATTCTTTAGAAGATAAGATTTGTAAGTATAGATTTAATGAAGTGACTAAGGAACCTGAATTACCTAGAGGAATGCCGGTTACTCCTGAATATTTAAAACCAAGATTTAAAAAAATATCAAAAAAACCAATAATAGCAAATGAGGAAGAACTTGAAAATAATCATCGCTCTCATTCTGCTAAATTACGTATAGTAGAAAGGATATATGAAGATGAGAAAGACGAAAAGAAAAGAAACTAAATTCATGCAATTTTCTAGAAGATTATTAATATTAAGTTTTACTGTGTTTGTATTAGGGATTGTTTCTTTGAATTCTTATGAATCAACACTTAATATTAATTGTGAAAAATTAGAAAAAGAAATTGGAACAATTGAATCAGATATAGATGGATTAGATATGAAAAAATTAGAGTTAACGACTTTCACACGTCTATCTTCTGTATTAACAAAAAACGGATATACATATAAACAAAATATTGCCACTGCAGCTGTTGTTGGAGTTCAAAGAGACTAATGGCAGTGAAAAAGAGTAACAACCAAAGTGCAAAGGTCATTATGTGTATCTTTGCATTTGTTATTTTATTGCTTGTTGGAAACGTCCTCTATTTAGGTGTTACAGGAAAACATTTGATTAGTGGGAAAAACATGCGAGAGTATTCAGAAAGTCGTGGTGAAAAGAAAGAAGTCCTTTATGCGAAAAGAGGAACAATATATGCCAGAGATGGTGATGTCATTGCAAGTGATGTAAAAAAATATAAGCTACATGCAGTGCTTTCTAAAACACATGTTACGATTGATAAAAAACCGGCATATGTTGTTGATAAGGAAAAAACAGCAAAACTCCTTGCCCCTATTATTGGTATGGAGGAAAAGAAAGTTCTTGAGAAATTAAATAGTGATTCTTTTCAAGTGGAGTTTGGTCAATATGGAAATAATCTTTCTTCGTTGGTTAAAGATCAAATTGATGCTTTAGGTTTAACTGGACTTGAATTTGATGAGATTACGACAAGAAATTATCGTCATGGTGATTTTGCGTCTTATGAAGTTGGTTATGCTCAGTTGTTTATTGAGACTTCTACGAAGTATATCAAAGGACAAATGGGGATTGAAAAAGCATTTGAAGATGAATTGAAAGGAACTAATGGTGAAAAGATATATCTTGTCGATAACAATGATTATACACTTCCTAATGGGGTGATTAGCGAAACAGCTCCTGTTCCTGGAAATGATGTTTATATGACAATAGATACAGATGTTCAAAATGAACTTGATTTACAAATGGAAAAGTTGTCAGAAGAAATGAAAACTGATAAAGCAACATGTGCGATTATGGAAGCTAAAACAGGTCGTATTCTTGCGATTAGTAATAGTCCTTCATTTGATCCAAATAAGAAAGATATGAAGAATTATGTTGATTTATTCTTAAATGAACCCGTTGAGCCTGGGTCTATATTTAAATCATTTGTTTATGCTAATGCATTAACGGATAAAAAATTAAATGTAGAGAGTAAGTATGAATCAGGAAAGTTTACTTATAAAGGAACAACAATTAATGACCATAATGGTGGTAAAGGATGGGGTTCTATTTCTTATAAACAAGGATTCTATAATTCTAGTAATACAGCTATTTGTAGTATTTTATCTAAGTTAACAGATAAAGAATCATTGTTAGAAGATTATAAAGACTTAGGTTTCTTTCAATCGAGTACTGTTGATGGATTAACGACTGGTGCTGGATTTGCAGGATATTCAAGATCCGGAGGCGATAGAACATTAGAATATTTAACAACAGGGTTTGGGCAAGGATCTACGTTTACTGGTTATCAGTTATTAAAAGGTTATAGTGCTTTTGCGAATGATGGAAAGACAGTTGAACCATATTTGGTTGAAAAAGTTGTAGATTCTCAAACGGATGAGGTTATTTATCAAGCTAAATCTAAGTACTCTAAACAGATATATTCTACTGATGCTGTACAACAAACAAGAGATTTGTTAGATGGTGTTGTTAATATTAAAGGGAGTACAGGGTATAAGTTCCACATGGATGATATTCGTCTTATTGGTAAGACAGGAACTGGACAGGTTGCTAAAGATGGTAAATATATGACTGGTTATAATACCCACAGTTTTGCAGGACTTGCACCTTATGATGATCCTCAAATTGTGATTGTGTTTTGGTATCAAAATGCGATTGCGGGAAATACAGTATCTAGTAATCTTGTAAAAGCAGTAACGAGAGTGGCTTTGGATAAAATTAATGAAACACCAACGAAAGAAGTAGAAACTTCTACTTATGTATTAGATTCTTATATGAATCAAAGCGTTGATTTTGTAAATAAAATGCTATCTTCACATTCATTAACACCAGTTGTTATTGGGGATGGGAAAACAGTTATTGACCAATATCCAAAATCTAAGTCAGAAGTCTCATCACAATCTAGAGTCTTTATTCAAACGAATGGTACAAATATTACTATGCCTTCGATGGATGGATGGTCTAGAAAAGAAGCTGAAGCTTTTGCGAGTATGGCGAATGTTGAAATTCAATTTGATGGTATAGGTAGTGTTTATCAACAAAGCGTTACTAAGGGAACAAAATTAACGGGTGGTCAAAAGATAGTTGTGAAAGCTAAGTAGAGCACAATGATTGATGTTGTCGTTTTAATAAAGGAAAATAAAACTATATACGCAAAGCCATTGAAAAATGGATGACGCAAAGCTATAGGGTCTAAGCTCACTAGAGTATGACAGCCAGTTGTGTTATTACTGACTATAAATACGTATTGTGAGAAAATCATGATACGTATTATTTTTGTTTATAGAAAGCGATTAAGTTGTATATATAATGCAAAGCCATTGAAAGATGGATTACGCAAAGCTATAGGGTCTAAGCTTATTTGAGTATGACAGCCAGTTGCACCATAACTGACTTTTCATGCACATTGCGTAGTGACTCGTAGTGTGCATTATTTTACATATAAAAAAGAGAAGGGAAAGAAAAATTATGAAAAAAAGATTAAGCAGTGTAATTGTTTCAATTGTATTGGTTATGATGTTACTGACGGTACCAACTTTTGCTAATCCTGCAACTATTCAATTAACTGCGAATAGAGATGAAGTGTTGAATGTTGCTGTAGGAGAAGAACAAATCCTAGATTTAAATGGGTATTCTATGAGTGGGAATATTGTTAATAAAGGAACTTTAGCAATTCTTGACACAAAAAATACTGGTAAGGTTTCTGTGACTGGAAATAATGTTATTTTAAACACTGGAACACTTACTATAGATGGTGGAACATTTGATGCTTTGTCACATGGTAAAGCGGCATTGTATAATGATCTAGGTGGAAATGTTACTATTAACAATGGGAAATTTTTAAGAAGTAATGAGAATGGAAAGAATTCATCAACAAGTGGTGAAAATTCATTTTATAATATTCTTAATCATGGAGTTATGACAATTAATGGTGGAGATGTTTTACAAACTGGTAAATATTCTAGTTTGGTTTCTAATGGTTGGCAAGATGGAAATCAAAATACTGCTGGAAAAGATTCGAAACTTACGATTAATGGTGGAATATTTAGTGGTGGGTTAAATACAATTAAGAATGATGATTATGGGAATTTGAAAATAACTGGAGGGACTTTTAAAAACGTTGCTCAAGCATCATTTTTAAATTGGAATATTGCTGAAATAACTGGTGGAACATTTAGTTCTGATAATGGTGTTATTCTGAATGGATTTCTTAATGAAACGATGGATAAAGGGCAATTAACGATTAGTGGTGGAACCTTCAATAGTGGGAATACTAAAACTGTTGTATCTAAGATGGGTGGTTCGACTACGATAGGCACAATTGTGATATCAGGTGGTAAATTCAACAATAGTATAGGTGTGGATGTTAAAGCGGGGTATAAAGTATATCCAGTAAATGGTATAAATACAGTTGCTCCAATGACTACAAAAATAGAATTATCTACAACATCATTAGAATTAGAAGTTGGTAAAACAGCACAATTAAAAAGTACTTTGACTCCAAGTCAAACTTTAGATACTGTCACATATTCTTCAAATGATGAAACTGTAGCAACTGTAAATAGTGCAGGATTAATTACGGCAAAGAAGGATGGTACAGTTACGATTACTGCTTCTTCTAATGGATTAAACGCTACGTGTATAGTTACTGTTAAAACTAAAAAGGTTGAAGAAGTTGTGATTCCTGATGAAATACAATTTCCTTCTATAGAAGCTTCTAATCAAACTCACAAAGTACAAGTGGGTATTGAAGATAAAGTATCAAAACAAACAATTTTGAATAATGTTTCTGATGTTTTAAATGATATCTTAAAAGGTAATCTTGTTCCAAACTCAATAATGAGTCCTGATACCATTAAAGCTGTTCAACAAGCATTAAAAGATGGAAAGGAAATTACAACAGTTATTGAAAATAAATTGGTTGATAAGAAAGATGTTGATAAGGAATTGGTTAATAAAGTCAATGCATTGGTTACATTATTAGAAGAGAAGAATGGAACAAATGCAACTATTACTCAATTTTTAGATTTAGGTATTTTGTTATCAACTGATGGTCAAACCTTAGGAACACTTGATCAATTAGATAAACCAATAGAGTTTACAATTGGTTTACCTGAAGAACTTGAAATAGAAGGGAAAGTATTTTATATTGTAAGGGTTCATGATAATGTTGCTGAAAAAATACCAGTAACACGAGTAGGGCGTAAAGCAAAATTTAAAACTGATAAGTTTTCTACATATGCTCTTGTATATGAAGAAAAAACCTCTGCTGTTACAGACAATAAAGTAAAAACAGATGACAATTCACAAATGACTTTATTTGCTAATATTGTAGGGTTGTCACTTACAACTATGGTATTGGTTGTATTATTTAAAAAGAGAGATCAATTATTAAGAAAGTAAGAATTTCTATGGAGGATTGGTAAGTAAGGGCGCTCTAAATAATTGTAGGGTTTTATGAAATATTACCTCTAAATAATTGTAGGGTTTGCCTTGTGAGAAAACGCG
>JAVWHX010000070.1:0-10756 GCA_036639875.1 Coprobacillus sp. | reverse complement strand
GAAAATGTTTGACTATGAAACACCAATTGATATAGAATTAAAAAAAAGATAAATGGTGCGGTTGAGATTTGAATAAAAAATAGATTATTGCATAACGCAATAATCTATTTTGTGTTTTGGACAATACGTTCATCAAATTCTGCCCAATCAAAATATACAAATTGAAATAAATAGTACTTTTGATTTTTAGGATCACGTATAATAAAATGATCTCTTCCGACTGCTTCAATAATGCCTTTATATGCACGATCGCGCCAATCATTGCTGCCAGTATAAGTGAAGTAGAATGTACCAAGTTTTCCAATGTTTTGTCTTAAAACATTTTCAAGATAAGTTTGTTCTACAATAGGCGCAGGCAAACCTGATGAGTTTGCTAAATCTCCTTGCAAAATAGATAGATTGTTTGTATCCATAGACCCTCCTATAAGTCACATTTTAATTTTGCCCCAGGGGCATAAAAGCAATGATTTTTAAATCGTCCTGTCAGTTCTCCATAAAACTTATCAGGACAAGATGTTTTAGAACCAGGATTTTTAAACCATAAAGCATTGGTTGCTGGTTCAATTCGATAACCATCAATATTTCTTAATGCAAGTTCTCTTTCTTTAGCGTTAACAGGCTGGTTGAATAGTGGTTCTCCTACTCCTGCGAAGGCATTCTTCTGATAAACCACTTCAGAAATATTACGTGTGTTTTTAAAGACGTCACAGTTAGCAACAACTCTATTCACAATAACATTCCCAACCATTAACATTCCTTCTTCGCCTTCTCCTAATGCTTCAGCTTTCATAATTCTTGCAAGTAAATCAATATCGTTATCACTATATTGGATTCTTGGGGACAAGTTCATCACCTCTTTTTACTATATGCGAGACTTTTGCGGAATTGACTAAAATCAAAATTATTTCTAAAAAATATTTATTATATTGGAGAATGATAAGGAAAAAACTGATGAAAAGAATGTTTGTTAAAACTTTTAAAATGAACTTTAGAGAATAAAAATGATAAAAACACTGTTATATTCATTGGAATTAGAGTTTGCCAAAATATTTATAAAAAAATTAATTTTTTTTATTTTGAAAATGACATGAAATGGTATTTTTTTAACATTGGATGTGATAAAATATAAACATAGGTAAGCACTTTCACATTCACAGTTTAGGAGGAAAAATTATGGGTAAAGAAATTGTTGCAATGATCTTGGCAGGTGGTCGAGGTACACGTTTAGAAGCTTTAACAGCTAAGGTGGCAAAACCTGCAGTTTATTTTGGAGGAAAATACAGAATTATTGATTTTCCATTAAGTAATTGTGCCAACTCTGGTATTGATATTGTTGGAGTTTTAACACAATATGAATCTGTTTTACTTGGGACTTATGTAGGTGCTGGGTCAAAATGGGGATTAGATGGGAATAGTTCTCTTGCGGCTATTTTGCCAGCTAGAGAAAGAGGCGAAGTAGGAGCTACTTGGTATGAAGGAACTGCTGATGCAATTTATCAAAATATTAGTTTCTTAGATCAATATGAACCTGAATATGTTTTGATTTTATCTGGGGATCATATTTATAAGATGGATTATGATGATATGTTAGAAGCACATAAGGCAAAAGGAGCAGATTTAACTGTTGCGGTTCTTAATGTTTCTTTAAAAGAGGCAAGTCGTTTTGGAATTATGAATACAAATAAAGATGGAACAATTTATGAATTTGATGAAAAACCAGAAAAGCCTAAATCAACATTAGCATCTATGGGTATTTATATTTTCACTTATAAAGAATTAAGAAAATATTTAACAGAAGATGCTAAGGATGAAGATAGTAAACATGATTTTGGTATGAATATTATTCCGACAATGTTAAATGATAAGAAAAAATTATATGCTTATGAGTTTGATGGATATTGGAAAGATGTTGGGACTGTTGAAAGTTTATGGCAAGCGAATATGGATTTATTAGATGATAAAGAATTAGATCTTTATAATATTAAGAAAGATTGGAAAATTTATACAGAAGATACATTGAGTAAACCTCAAATAATCGGTGAAGAAGCATCAATTAAAAATTCACTTGTAACACAAGGATGTATTGTCAATGGAGATGTTGAAAGCTCTGTACTGTTTAATAATGTTTATGTTGGTGAAGGAGCAAAGGTTGTGGATTCAGTATTAATGCCTGGGGTATTAATTGAAGAAGGAGCCGAAGTGTACAAGTCTATTATTGATGAAGGTGTTGTGATTAAAGCTAAGAAAGTTGTCAACAAGGAAGCTAAAGAAGTCGAACTTGTTAGTGACAACGCGAAATAGGAGGTTATAACAATGGCAAAAGTAGTTGGATTGGTTAATTTACATTCTGATGTTTCTTATAAAGGTTTAACTGAAAGACGTCCAGTCGCTTCAGTAAGTTTCTTAGGACGTTATGGAATTATTGATTTTGTTTTATCTAATATGTCTAATTCAAATGTTGATTCTGTAGGGGTTTTGATTAAAGAAAAACCAAGATCTTTATTTAAACATTTAGGGAATGGGAATTCATGGAATTTTAATTCTAAGTCTGGAGGAGTTTCATTACTTTATAATGAAAATTATGCAAATAATCAATTGTATAATCATGATATTAATAACTTATGTGAGAATATTGCGTTCTTAGAAAAAACAAAGTCTGATTATGTGGTGATTGCGCCTGCACATATTATTACAACTATGAATTATTCAGAAGTTGTTGATGCACATATTAAAGCTGGTGCTGAGATTACAATGGTTTATCAAAGAATTAATAATGCTAATGAATCTTTTGTGGGTTCTGATTATTTAAGATTACAAGGTAAACAAGTTGTTGAGATTAAAAAGAATAAAGGAAATCGTAAAGAAAGAAGTATTTCTTTAGAAACATATGTTATTAATAAAAAAGTATTATTGATTTTATTAGATTATGCTAAAAAGATTAGTTCGTTCTTTGATTTGAAAGATATTCTTGCTTATTTGTGTGATGAAAGAAAGATTAATGCATATGAATATAAAGGTTTTGCGAGATGCATTAATTCATATTCTTCATACTATAAGACAAGTATGGAATTCTTGGATATGGATGTTTCGACACAAGTATTTAAGAGTACATGGCCTATTTTTACAAATACAAATGATACACCACCTTCAAAGTATTTGAAGAATGCACAAGTGAAGAAATCGTTTGTTGCAAATGGTGTTATTGTTGATGGTGATGTTGAGGGAAGTATTCTTTCACGTAATGTTGTGATTGGTAAAGGGGCCGTTGTTAAGAATTGTATTATTTTGAATGGGTCTTATGTTTGTCCTGGTGCACATCTTGAAAATGTAATTATTGATAAAGATGCTCGTATTGAAAAGAAAAAAGAATTGGTAAGTGATGGTGGACCATTGTATGTAAAAGAAGGAGATGTTGTCTAATGAGAATTGTTTTTGCGACAAGTGAAGCAAATCCTTATATAAAGTCTGGTGGTTTGGCTGATGTTCTTGGTTCTTTGCCAAAGGCTTTGGTTCAAAAAGGACATGAATGTATTGTTGTTTTACCAAAGTATCAAGATATGAAGTTTGCTGATGAACTTGAATATGTTATGAGTTATGATATTTGGGTTGGTTGGAGAAAATGTTATTGTGGTGTATTTAAAGCTGAACGTGATGGCGTTACTTATTATTTTATAGATAATGAACAGTATTTTAGAAGACCTGGCCTTTATGGATATGATGATGATAATGAAAGATTTTCATACTTTGATTTTGCAGTTTTGGAATTGATGTCACATGTTGATATTAAACCTGATATTCTTCATTTGCATGATTGGCAAACTGCGATGATTGCGACTCTATACAAAGAAAGATATGAGTACTATGAATATTATCAAGGGATTAAAGTTGTGTTTACAATTCATAATATTGCTTATCAAGGGAAATGTGATCCTAAGTTATTGAGTGATCATTTTGGTTTGGATAATTATCTTTACTACAATGGGAATTGTCGTAATGATGGATGCTTTAATATGATGAAAGCGGCTATTTATTATAGTGATGTTATAACGACTGTGTCACCAACTTATGCTCAAGAAATCTTGACTGATAGTTTTGGTGAAGGGTTACAAGGAATTCTTCAAATGCGTAGACATGATTTATATGGTATTTTGAATGGAATTGATTATGATACAATTAATCCTTCAACTGATCCTGAAATTGTAGAGCATTTTGATGTGAAGACTGTTGATAAGAAAAAGGTGTTGAATAAGACAGCGTTACAAGAAGAGTGTGGTTTGCCAGTCAATCCCGATATCCCGCTAATTGGGATAGTGACAAGATTAACTTGGCAAAAAGGATTAGATTTAATTATTAATCGTATGGATGAATTAATGAAAAGAGATTTACAGATTGTTATACTTGGTGCAGGTGATCAAAAATTTGAAGAGCCTTTAAAAGCAATTGCTGCTTACCATAATCAAAAGCTTTCATTAAATTTAAAATATGATTTAGGTTTATCTTCTCGTATTTATGCAGCTTGTGATATGTTCTTAATGCCTTCGTTATTTGAACCATGTGGTTTATCACAAATGATGTCACTTCGTTATGGGACGATCCCAATCGTTCGTGAAACGGGTGGACTAAAAGATAGTGTTGAACCATATAATGAATATGAAGAAACCGGAACTGGATTTAGTTTTACAAATTATAATGCACATGAAATGATGACTATTATTGATTATGCATTAGGAGTTTATAAAGATAAAGTGCAGTGGCAAAAATTAGTGCATCGTGCAATGAATGCTAAACTTGATTGGGATAAAAGTGCTGACGCCTATTTAAAAGTTTTTAATTCATTGTTAGATTAGGCAAAGGAGATAGGGAAACCTATCTCTTTTGTGTTCTGTTCGTTTTTGTTTGATTTCACATTGATTGTTTAGTACAATGGATATGGCAAGGAGGAATTCTATGAATCGATATTATAAAATACTAAGTGTTATTGTATTGTTGCTTTGTGTTGTTGCTTGTCAAAAAAAGGAACAGGTTGTTCTTTTGGACAAAGATGGAGAAAAGTATCAGATTGCTGATAAAGTATCGTTTTATTATCCTAAAACGTTTCAGATAGATTCTAGTGATGAAAATAAGAAAGTTGTTCGTTTTGTAAATGATAAACAAATGATAACGTATTCAACGATTGTTGAAAGTACTGATAATAAAGTAGGGGATATGCCTGAACTCTATGCTGGTCAATTAGAGGAAGATGGAGCTATAGAAGTTGGTTATAAGAATGTTGAATTAAAAAGTGGAATTAAGTGTCAAGAGTTTACTGGGACTTTTAAGAGTACAGGGATGAAGTTTAAACATACTGTTTTCTTTACTCAAAAAGCAACATATATGTATGCTTATCAAGCACCTCAAGATGTATATGAAGAAGAGATATCAACAATTTCTCAATACTTAGAATCATTAGTTGTTCATGAGTAATTGGCTTGATAAAATAAAAGAAAAATGATATAGTAAAATAAATTATAAATAAGAATGAAGAAATAAAGATATGAATAGAGAGAGTCTGCTGGTGGAAATGACTTGATAGAATGTTTTGGATGCACTTATTTGAGTCTTTTGAAAAGAAAGAACGTTAACTTGCGTTAAGAGTGAAAGTTTGAGCATATGATAAAGTGGAAGAACACTTAGTGTCTTTATCATTTGCTTTTTTATTTGTATAAAGGAGGTACTTATGAAAGTATTTAATGGTTTGACTAATAAGAAAGAAGAATTTGTCCCAATTAAAGAAGGGGAAGTGAGTATTTATGTATGTGGGCCTACGGTTTATAATTATGCCCATATTGGAAACACAAGACCAATGATTGTTTTTGATGTTTTAAGAAGAACATTTGAATATTTAGGATATAAAGTTACATTTGTTTCTAACTTTACTGATGTTGATGATAAAATTATTAAAGCAGCAAAAGAAGAAGGAATAAGTGAAAGAGAATTAACAGATAAATATATTAAAGCTTACGAAGATTTAAGACGTGGTTTAAATTTATTATTTCCAACATATGCTCCACGTGTGACTGATACCATGCAACCAATTGTTCATTTTATTAAAGATTTGGTTGAGCAAGGTTATGCATATGAAGTTGATGGGGATGTTTATTTTAGAGTCACAAAGATTAAAGAATACGGGATGTTGTCTGGGATTAAGGTTGAAGATTTGATTGCTGGAGCAAGTGAACGTGTTGAGGAAACGGATAAAAAAGAAAGTTCTACTGATTTTGCATTATGGAAAAAGACAAGTGATGGGATTCAATTTGAGAGTCCTTGGTCAGAAGGTAGACCAGGTTGGCATACAGAGTGTGTTGTTATGATTAATGATATTTTTGAGAATGGTCGTATTGATATTCATGGTGGTGGACAAGATTTGAAGTTCCCACATCATGAAAATGAAATTGCTCAATCTATGGCATGTCATCATCATCCAATAGCAAACGTTTGGATGCATAATCAAATGATTAATATTGATAATCAAAAGATGTCTAAGTCTTTAGGGAATGTTTTATGGGGTAAAGATTTATTGGATGAATTAGGAGGGCATGTTTATAAATGGTTAATGCTTTCTACTCATTATCGTAATCCGTTGAATTTTACTGAGGAAGTTTTAACGAATGTAAAAAAAGAAGTTGAAAAGGTCGATAATGTTTTAAAACAAACTTCATTGTATTTGCAAGTGAATCATGTTGATGGAGATGAATATAAGAAAGATATCGTTGATCAAATGGTTAATGCATTAAGCGATGATTTGAATACATCTTTAGCTTTGACTCAAATTCTTGAACAAGTTAAAGTTTTAAATCAAGTGATGCGTGTGAAAGAAAAAGATAATCAAGTCATATTGATTGAATTTAATACATTGAATAAGATGTTAGAGACATTAGGTTTTGATTATCAAAATCAAAAGTTAACTGAAGAAGATATTGCTTTATATCAAAATTGGTTACAAGAAAAAAGCGAAAAGAATTTTGAAAAGGCAGATGCTTTAAGAATTCAATTACAGGAAAAAGGAATTATTTAAATGAGACCAGAATTATTAAATCCATTAGCGTTAGCTTATTTGGGAGATGGCGTTTTTGAAGTTTATGTGAGAGAGTATCTATTGGTTGAGTGTGATATTACGAAGCCTGATCTATTACAGAAAGAAGCAATTCGTTATGTAAGTGCGAAAGCGCAGGCGGCTTTTATGAAAGAAGCTATGATAAATGAATGGATTGATGAAGATGAAATCAGGATTTATAAAAGAGGAAGAAATGCAAAGAATACAAGAGTTATGAAGAATACTAGTATTATTACGCATAACCAGTCTTCTGGTTTTGAAGCATTAATTGGACATTTGTATTTGATGAAACAAAAAGAAAGAATTGAAGAGTTATTTGAGTTATATAAAGAGTTTGTTTTGAGAAATTCGTGAGACAAATTTGAGACAAAATTGAGACGCACAAAGGGGTAAAGTATGAGACAATATATATATGGAAAAAATACTGTATTTGAATCTTTAAAGGGTGATAAACCAGTATATCAAGTTTACATGATGAAGAATGTACAAGATGAAAAGATATTAGCTTTAGCGAATGCTAAGGGAGCAAAAGTCACTATTGTACCTCATAAAGGTGTGCTTCATGAATTGGTGGGAAATGTTGTTCATCAAGGAATTGTTGCTCAAGTTGAAGGTTATGATTATTATTCTATTGAGGAAATCTTAAGTTCTATTGATAAGAATAAAACACCTTTATTGTTGATGTTGGATGGATTAGAAGATCCTCATAACTTAGGGGCAATATTAAGAACATGTGATTCAATTGAAGTTGATGGTGTTATTATAGGTAAAAACCGTAGTGTCGGTTTAACGCCAACTGTAGCAAAAGTTTCAACGGGAGCCATTGACTATATCAAAGTTGCTCAAGTGACAAATCTATCACGAACATTAGATGATTTGAAGAAACAAGGTTTTTGGGTCATTGGCTGTGATTTAGATGAGTCGCAAGACTATCGTGCTATTGATTATAATATGCCAATTGTTATTGTTGTAGGATCAGAAGGTTTCGGTATTTCTAGATTGGTAAAATCGCATTGTGATTTAAATGTTGTTTTGCCTATGGAAGGACATGTGACTTCACTGAATGCGTCTGTAGCAACAGCTCTTATCTTATATCAAGTATACAATTCTCGTCATCCTTTAAAGTAGAAGGGAGGTAACGTGGATCGTTACACAGATGATGAATTGATTTACTTAATGCGTTGTGGATATCAAGAAGCAGAAGATTGTTTATATCAATCATATTATCGAAGAATAAGAAATTGGATGAAGTCATTGTATTGGCCAACGTCTCAAGGCATTGATATTGATGACTATATGCAAATGATGATGGTTCATTTTGCGAAGGTTATTGATAGCTATCGTGATGACCGAAATGCCAGTTTAAGAACTTTGGTAAAGTTATCGATGAGAAGAAGAATTCCGAGCTTATTAAGAAAAGGAACAGATATGCGTATTTATCGTGAGAATATATTAGTATCTTTAGATGAATATGTGAATAGTGCCGATGGTATGCGATATGATGAAGTTGTTGAAGATAAAACGCATGCGTATCAGCCACAAGTTGCTTTAATGATTAAAGAGACTGAAACGTATTATCAAGTTGCTCTTGATAATATAATTTCACTACAAGAAAGAGATGTAATGAAATATAAACGGATTGGGTATTCTGAAGATGAGATAGCTGATATGATGAATATTTCAGTTAAAAGTGTATATAATGCAGTTTATCGTTATCATAAGAAAGTTCTAAGCATTGACGAGTCAAAGGAAATGTGTTAAATTATAGTAACGATAAAGGAGTGATAGACATTGAAACAAAAAGTCATATTGGTGTGTAGCGAGTGTTTATCACGTAATTATTCTATTACAAAAAACAAGCGTGTGAATGTAGAAAGATTAGAATTAAATAAATATTGTAAGAAATGTGGCAAACACACATTACATAAAGAAACGAAATAGGAGGACATTATGAAGGTCAAGGAATGGTTCACAATTAAAGGTGTTCGTAGTGAAATTAGTAATATTCATTGGTTAACAAAAAAAGAATTAGTTCAAAACTCAGCAGTTGTTTTAGTATTCTGTGTTTTATTTGGAATTTTCTTTTTTGGAAGTGATGCAGTCATTGCATTAATATTGAAAGCATTGGGGATGAATTAATATGCCAGGTATAAATGAAGAAGGTAGACGCTGGTATGTAGTCAATACATATTCAGGCCATGAAAATAAAGTTAAAGAAAACTTAGAAAAACGTATTGAGTCAATGGGGATGCAAGATTGTTTGTTTAATATTGTTATTCCAGAACATGTTGAAACTGAAATTAAAGATGGGAAAAAGATTAACAAAACTAAGAATATGTTCCCAGGTTATGTTTTGGTTGAAATGATTATGACTGATGAAGCTTGGTATGTTGTTCGTAATACTTCTGGTGTTACTGGATTTATTGGATCTTCTGGTGGAGGGGCTAAACCGTTCCCTTTACAAAAACATGAAATTGATCCTATTTTAAAGAAAATGGGTATTCAAACATCTTTAGTTGAAGTTAATTATGGTGTTGGTGATGAAGTGAAAGTATTATCTGGACCTTTTGCTGGTAAGCAAGGTAAGGTTGAAGCTATTGATAAAGAAAAAGAAGTTGCGACTGTTTTGGTTGATTTCTTAGGAAATGCAACACCAATGGAAGTAGAATTAATTCAATTAGAAAAGGCTGACTATTAAGAAGACACATAATGTCTTCTTTTTATTTAAAAAAAGTTTGATAAATTCAACAAAAACTATTGCATTATTTAAATTAATATGTATAATCAATAAATGACGCAATATGTGTTACTATGCGTGGGAGGACTAATGTCTGTTTGACCACAGCACGGGCAAATTTTAATAGGAGGTGTGTCGCGTGAGTAAGAAAATCGCAAGAGTTATGAAGATTCAATTCCCAGCTGGTGGTGCTAAACCAGGTCCAGCTTTAGCGGGTGCTGGAATCCAAATGCCAAAATTCTGTACTGCTTTCAATGATCAAACGAGAGATCGTGCAGGGGAAACTGTACCGGTTGTTTTGACAATTTATGAAGATAAGGAATTTAGTTTTGTTTTAAAAACTGCTCCAACTGCTGAAATGTTAAAGAAAGCATGTGGAATTAAAAAAGCAGCTTCTGATTCAAAAACTACAGTAGCTACATTATCAGCTGAAAAATTAAAGGAAATCGCTGAATACAAGATGGTTGACTTAAATGCAAATGATATTGAAAGTGCTATGAAGATCGTTGCTGGAACTGCTCGTAATATGGGTATTAAAGTTGAAGGCTTAGAAGCCTAATATAGGATAGGAGAAAAGAAAATGGCTAAACATGGTAAAAGATTTAAAGAAGCCGCTGCTCTTATTGAAAAAGGTAAAGCTTACCCAATTGAAGAAGCAGTTGCTTTAGTGAAAAAAACAAGTAATGTAAAATTTGACGCAAGTGTTGATGTAGTATTTAAATTAGGAGTAGATCCTAGACATGCTGATCAACAATTACGTGGTGCTATTGTATTACCAAACGGAACAGGGAAAACTAAGAAAGTCTTAGTTATTACTCAAGGAGCTAAACTTGAAGAAGCAAAAGCTGCTGGAGCTGACGTTGTTGGTGGAAAAGAAATCTTAGAAGACATCCAAAAAGGATGGTTAGATTTCGAAGTTATGATTG
>JAVWHX010000069.1:0-10890 GCA_036639875.1 Coprobacillus sp. | reverse complement strand
AGATAAACAATTCTTCATACTGATATTTCCTGTTTCTCTTGTTTTCTTGACAAATGCATTGACTACAGCTCTACCAGGGAATCCAGTAGGACTCTTAACAATTTGAATATCTTCTTCAGTTGCATTGATAACTGCATCTTTAAATTCTTGAGAAGCATCACATTCATAAGTTGCAATAAATGGTGTTCCTATTTGAGCACCAGTTGCTCCTTTTTTTATAAACGCTGCTAACTTCTTACCACAATCAATTCCACCAGCTACAAAGATAGGAATTGTTTTTTTGAATTTTTCTTGAAAAGGTTCAAGTTCTTTTTTTACATCTTCTAATATATCTTCAAGAGTTTGACAAGCTCCTGCTAATAAATCTTCTTTTTTAAAACCAAGATGTCCACCAGCTTCACTACCTTCAATCACAACAAAATCAGGTGTACATTGATAACGTTTTTCCCATACTTTGGCAATTAAACGAATAGCTTTACCACTAGATACAATTGGGGCTAATAAAGCTTTTCCTTGAGCATATTTAGGCAAATCTAAAGGTAATCCAGCACCAGAAATAATCGCATCAGCACCACCATCAACAGATGCTTGAACCATATCTTCATAACCGTTACCAGCCACCATAATATTAACACCAATAAGACCCTTACCTTGAGCTATTTCTTTAGCTTTTTTGATATGATATTTAATAGCTTCACAATTAATTTTTATTGGATTCTTTCTAAATCCTTCAAAGTTAAAACCTGGATGAGCAGCACTTATAACACCTAAGCCACCACATTTAGCAACGTTTCCAGCTAATGATGATAATGAAACACCCACACCCATTCCACCTTGAATAATTGGAATATCTAATGAACGATTCTGAATTTTAATCATTATAATTCCTCCATAACATGAGTTATATATGTATATCTTTCTTTTGTTGATGACATCATTTCATCTAAGATTTGTTGCATAGGTTTTTTCTCTTTAACCATTCCAGCAATTTGTCCAATCATAACAGAACCCATTTTCATATCACCTTCTAAAACAGCTTTTCTTAAAGCTCCAAGTGTTAATTTTTCAAGTTCTTCACGATTTTCTAAATGTGCTTCGATATTTAAATATTCTCTAGACATTTGATTTTTTAAGACTCTGACAGGAGCATTTAAACTTCTTCCTGTGACAACTGTATCAGTATCTTTCGCTTTAATAACAGCTTCTTTATAGTTTTCATGAATAGGACATTCATCAGCAACTAATAAGCAAGTTCCAATTTGAACACCAACTGCTCCTAAAGATAAAGCTGCTAACATTCCTCTACCATCAGCAATTCCACCAGCTCCAATAACTGGAATATTGATTGCATCAACAACTTGAGGAATTAATGCCATTGAAGTCATTTCTCCAACATGTCCTCCAGATTCTCCACCTTCAACAATCACCGCATCAGCTCCAGCACGTTCCATTCTTCTAGCAAGACCAACACTAGGAACAACAGGGAATACTTTGATTCCAACTTCTTTTAATTTCGCCATATATGGTCCAGGATTACCTGCCCCAGTTGTAACAACCGGAACACCTTCTTCAACAATCACTTCAAAGATGGCTTCAGTACGTGGATTCATTAACATAACATTAACTCCAAATGGTTTATCAGTTAATTGTTTACATTTTCTAATTTCATCTCTGGTTTGATTTTCATCCATAGATCCAGTTGCAATAATTCCAAGACCACCACAATTAGAAACACATGCTGCAAATTCAGCAGTTGCAATATTTGCCATTGCTCCTTGAATAATTGGATACTTTATATTTAACATTTCATTTAACATCATTATAACTTTCCTCCTTGTCCATCTATCAATGTTGCACCATAAGCAAGTCCTGATCCAAAACCAACCATAATAATACGACTATTTGATTGAATAAGACCAGCTTCTTTTGCATAACCATAAGCAATTGGTACACTTGCTGCTGAAGTGTTTCCAAATTCTTGTAAGTTCATATAGAATTTAGAAATATCAACTTTCATCTTCTTTGCAACATGGGCGATTATACGATAATTGGCTTGATGAGGAATAATCAAGTCTATATCCTCAATAGATAACCCTGATTGTTCTAAAACAGTCTCAATGGCTTCTTTCATCACTTTTACCGCAAAACGGAATACATCGTTACCTTTCATTGTCATATAGTGATTAACAGGATTATTATTTTGTAAAGATTTAACCAATGGTAAACCATCCACACGTAATGCTCCATCACTATCTCCAATACTATTTGAATAATGAGTTAAAGCCATATGACCTTTTTCAACGATCATTGCCCCAGCTCCATCACCAAATAATACACAAGTTCCACGATCATCCCAATCAATCATCTTACTAATTGTTTCACAACCAATAATTAAAATACGATTATATCTATTTAACATATCACTTGCTAATTGAAAAGCATATACAAAACCACTACAAGCAGCATTAATATCAATTGCAAAAAAAGATGGTTGATTAACTAAACCAAGTTTTTCTTGAATAAGACAAGCTGTAGAAGGCGTAAAGCAATCAGGTGACATTGTCGCAACCAAAATAGCTTCAATACTTTCTTTTTCAATACCAGCATCATCAATCGCTTTTAAAGCAGCACGATAACCTAAATCACTTGTATTTTCTTCTTCACTCACATAACGAGATGAAATACCAGTTCTTTGAACAATCCATTCATCATTCGTATCAACTCTTGCTTCTAAATCATGATTTGTAACTTTCTTTAAAGGAACAGCATAACCACTTCCTATAATATTAACATTGTTTATCATGACATCTTCCCTAACTTACGGAATTTCTCATAACGTTTTTCCAACAAGTCTCTTTCTTTAGTTGTTGATAATACTTTTAATTGTTCACCAATATATCTATCTAAATCATGTAAAACCAAAGTCATATCATTTTGAACTCCACCTAATGGTTCTTTAACAAGATAATCAATAATTCCCTTATCATATAAATCATAAGAAGTTAATTTCATAACTTCTGCAGCTTCTTGAACACGAGAATCATCTTTCCATAAAATACTAGAAAAACCTTCAGGAGATAATACAGAATAAACTGCATTCTCTAACATAATAATTCTATCAGCAACACTTAAAGCAAGTGCTCCACCACTTCCACCTTCAGATAAAACAACACATATAACTGGTGTCTTTAAATCAGAGAAAGTATATAAACAATCAGCAATCGCTTGTGCTTGTCCTCTTTCTTCTGCTTCTAAACCAGGATATGCTCCTGCAGTATCTACAAAAGTAATAATCGGACGTTTAAACTTTTCAGCTTGTCTAGCAAGTCTTAATGCTTTACGATATCCTTCAGGATTACTCATCCCAAAACGACGATCAAGATTTTCTTGTAAACTCTTTCCTTTAGCCTGAGCAATAACTGTTACAGGTGTATCATGAAAATACGCAATCCCACCAATAATAGCCTTATCATCACCAAAGCATCTATCTCCATGAAACTCATAAAAATCATGGAATAATCCTCGAATATAATCTTGTGCTTTACAACGCTCAGGATGTCTTGCTAAACAAACACGATCCCATGCAGTTAAATCACTATAAGTTTCTTTTGTTAATTTATCTAATTCTAAAGTCAATTGATCATATGCAGGATCACTATGATCTAAAGATAATCTTTTGACTTCTAATTCTTTTATTTTAATTTCATTTTCTTTGAGGAACATCATCTACCCTCCATGCATTTTCAAAATATCACTTAAGACATTTTTCATATTTGCTCTTTCTACAATCATATCAATAAAACCTTTTTCTAATAAGAATTCAGCAGTTTGAAAACCTTCAGGTAATTCTTGTTTAATTGTATCTTGAATAACTCTTTTACCAGCAAACCCAATTAAAGCTTGAGGTTCAGAAATAATAATATCTCCTAACATTGCAAAACTAGCACTAACTCCACCAGTTGTTGGATGCGTTAATAAAGTAATATATAAACCACCATGATTAGATAAACGCTTTAACGCAGCACTTACCTTAGCCATTTGCATTAAAGAATCAATTCCTTCTTGCATTCTAGCACCACCACTTGTACAACTGATAATTAATGGATAACCTTTTCTTGTTGCATATTCAGTTGCTTTGGTCAATTTTTCACCAACAACTTTACCCATACTACCCATCATAAAGTTAGAATCCATAACACAGATAACTGTCTTACATTTACCAATTCTACCAACTCCACAAATAACAGCTTCATTCATACCAGTCGTCATTTTAGCTTTTTTTAATTTATCATCATAACCAGGAAAGTTTTCAATATTTTTTGTTACATCTCTTTCAAATAATTCTTTAAAAGTTCCTTCATCAACTAAATCTCTAATTCTTTGTCTAGCACTAATCTTTAAATGATGTCCACATTTAGGACATACATAATGATTATGAACTAATGACATATAAGGAATAGATTCATGACATGAAACACATTGTTTAAAGATATTGTCAGGGATTTCCTTTTTTTCTTTCTTTTTAGGTCTTTTTAACCATGAAGAAAATTCTTTTAATTCTTGGTTTCTTTTTTTAAACAATTGATCCATTATCTTTCAACTCCTTTATAAAGGATTCACTAAATCCAGTATCATATTTACCTTCAATAAATTCTTTTGAATGTAAAACATAATAATGGAATTTTGTATTCGTTTGAATTCCATCAATAATTAATTCACTTAAAGCAGCACGCATCTTTTTAATACATTCAAGACGCGTTGGAGCAAAAGTAATTAACTTTAAAATCATTGAATCATAGAATGGTGGAATAGAATATCCACTATACATAGCACTATCAATACGAATTCCACGTCCACCAGGAACATGCATAAATGCGATAGTACCAGGAGCAGGAGCAAAATCTCTATTCATATCTTCAGCATTAATACGACATTCTAATGCATATCCATTTTGTTTAATATCCTCTTGTTGATAAGGAAGTTTAATTCCTTCAGCAATTCTAATTTGTAATCTTACCAAATCAATACCAGTGATTTGTTCAGTAATTGGATGTTCAACTTGAATTCTTGTATTCATTTCCATAAAATAATACTTTCCATGTTTATCTAATAAGAATTCAATTGTTCCTAAACTATTATAACCTACATGTTGACATGCTCTAATTGCATCTTCACATAGATGTTGACGAATTTCTTTATTTAAAGTATGACAAGGAGCTTCCTCAATCATCTTTTGATTACGTCTTTGAAAAGAACAATCTCTTTCAAACAAATGAATGACATTGCCATGTTGATCTCCAACAACTTGTACTTCAATATGTTTTGGATTTTCAATAAACTTTTCTAAGTAAACATCATCATCTCCAAAACATGCTTTAGCTTCTGATTTAGCATTTTGATATTGCGTTTCAAACTCTTCTTCATTCATAACAATACGCATACCACGACCGCCACCACCATTACTTGCTTTTACCATAACTGGGTAACCAATCTCATTAGCCACTTCAATACCTTTTTCAACAGTTTCAATGATTTCTTTAGAACCAGGAATAATGGGAACACCTGCTTCTTTCATCATTTTTCTAGCTTGAGCTTTATTTCCTAAAGCATCAATAATATCTGGAGAAGGTCCAATAAAAATAAGATCGCATTGTGCAACCAATCTTGCAAATTGACTATTTTCACTTAAAAAACCAAATCCTGGATGAATCGCATCACAACCTGTATTACAAGCTGCTTGAATAATTGCATTCATATTTAAATAAGAATCATTAGATAATGGTCCTCCAATACATACCGCTTCATCAGCTAATTGAACATGTAAAGATAAACGATCTGCTGTTGAATAAACAGCAACTGTTTGAATTCCCATTTCTTTACAAGTTCTAATAATCCTAACAGCAATTTCACCACGGTTAGCTATCAATAATTTCTCTATCATGATTTCACCTTACCCAACCATAACAAGAACTTGATCAAATTCAACAGTATCCCCAT
This sequence comes from Coprobacillus sp., assembly GCA_036639875.1. GTDB lineage: Bacteria > Bacillota_I > Bacilli_A > Erysipelotrichales > Coprobacillaceae > JAVWHX01. Next base: position 4,893 of record JAVWHX010000069.1, on the reverse strand, counting down.
CTTTAACATCAATTGATAAAACAGTTCCACTCACTTGAGCCTTAATCTCATTCATAACCTTCATAGCTTCAATAATACAAACAGTATCACCTTCACTAATATGACTACCTACTTTTACATATGGTTCTTTATCTTTTCCACTAGAAGCATAAAAAGTACCAACTAATGGACTCTTAATAGCAGTTCCTTTGGCTTCTTCTTTTACTTCATTATTTACAGATTGATTATTTATTACTACTGGAGTAGATTCAACATATTGAACAGTTTCCATATTTTTTTCTAATATTATTTTTAAATCTCCATCTTGAAGATCTAACTTTGAAATTTGACTTTCTTCAAACATTTTCATAATAACTTTTATCTTTTCAGTATCCATATAAAGTCCTCCTTATTAAAATAAGCTAAGTTTATCTTAGCTTATTGTTTTGATTCGATTAATTTTACAATATCTTCAACAGTCTTTAAAGCTGCCAATTCTTCATCAGAAATTTCAATATCAAATTCAGTTTCAAGATCTAATGATAACTCAACTGCTGCTAATGAATCAATTCCTAAATCATCTTTTAAATTAGATTCTAATTTAATTTCCCCACCATCAATATTTAATGATTCCACTAATGCATTCTTTACTTGTTCAAACATATATTCTTCCTCCTATAAGTTGTATACTTAAAAAATTTTAATTTTATACTTCAAATTTTTGAAGCAATGTCAGTATATACCCCTTTCCTGGATTTGTAAATACTTTTTTCAAAAATAATTAAAATTTTTTAATTATAAAGTTTTAACTATTTCATCATACATTATTCATATTATTTGAGATAAAATTTTTATTTATTAAGCTATATACACATTTCATTATATAGTTTTTGATATCATTTACAATAAATAATTACAAATAAATAAAAATAAATAATTCAACCTCAACCCATCCATTATTTATACTTAAAAATGACCCTTACAGGTCATTTTTAACACATCTTATATTTTACTTATCTTTTTGTTTTTCTTTGTATATGACAAAATACAACCAGATAAGACAACACCTAAACTTAAGAATATAATGTTTGATGTATCCCCAGTTATTGGTAATGTCGTATTCTGTTCTTTTTTATCAGAAATATTTTCATTACTTACTGTATACTCTCTAGTTACAGTACCAGCATAATTACCTTTACCAGTAACTGTAACAATCACTTTAGTATCTTTCTTTTCTGTTTTGACTGTATAATCTACATCTTTTACCAATACAGTCTCACCATCCTTAATAACAAGATCATTTAAATCTTTTTCACTTGTTATATTTGGAATTGTTGTATCGGCTATATCCTTTGGTCCAATAACAAATGAAACACTCTTTGTCAAAGCATCAACACCTGTATTTTCCCATACTCCAGATTCATATTTTTGTTGTTCAAAAGTGATCTGTAATTCATGTTTACCTAACTTAAAATCTTTTGTATCAAGTTTTACGCTGTAGTTATCTGTAAAATCCCCACTTGGATTGACTTTCCAACTCTTTGGCACATATCGTAAATCTCCTTCAATTGGGCTAGTATTATCCATTCCTGCCCCATTCACAGTGAATTCAATAATACTTCCTTTTGAATATGATTTATTCTCTTCAATTCCTGTCACTTTACTATCTCCAACTTCAGGAGTTATAGCAGCAATTGTAACTTCTGCTTCACCAGATGCCTTTTCAAGTCCAATATAATCTATAGGTGTAATCATACAACGATATTTACCAACATCTCCACCTTTTAAATTATCAATTTTCAAGGTAACTGCTGTCTCATCTTTTAGATTAGTCCAACTTCCCTCAACATTCTTTTGCCATTGATAGGAAATATCTTTACTCAACCATTTTTCATCAATATCTGACTCAACATTAGCAACTACAGTCAATTCAGCTGATTTACCTCTTTCTTTTTCAATATTTGATGGATTTGTTACATTCAAACTATAATTTAATATTTTCCCATCCTCACCTGCTAATTTATTAGCTAAATATTGATCACTACCAAATTTTATATCATCAAGCCCGCTATCCTTTGGAAGATAAATAGACTTGGGATAAACTTTAAGCAAACCAAATTGATAAGAAACATCCTTCGTAATACCTAAAACCATTACTTTTAATGAAGAATTCCCATCGAAAGTATTATAACCAATCTCAATGGCTTTTGGTATATTGATTACTTCCAAATTCACACAACTTACAAATGCATTTTGATCAATTGTTGTTACTTGTGGGAGATTAACAAATGTTAAATCACCACAATCTTGAAATGCGTATACTTCAATTTTTTTAGCTTGTGGAAAATCGACAAGTGTTAAACCATTTTCTGAAAACGCAGAGTCTCTAATTGTTGTTGCTTCGGGAAGATGAACAGATGTTAGATTGCCACATTTTGAGAATGACTTATATCCAACTTCTTTTATACTATCACCTTTAACCGAAGTAATTTTTGTATTTGTATCGAAGGCATATTCTGCAATAGCTATAACATTATAGTTTTCGTCATTATGAGTTACTGTTTCAGGAATAACCAAATCACCCGAAAAACTTTTATTAGCCTCGCTTAAGTATCCTGTCCCTAACTGCACTGTCTTATCAGTTTCACTTATTATTTTAAAATCAACATCATATTCATCACCATTTTCATTTGCAATTTTGACTTTGAATTCACTTTCATCTGCTGCATATAACGGTGTAACTGTCATACACATTGACATACAAGTTATAAATGCAAGTAATAAGTTTATTATTCGTTTTCTCATTTTGTTACCTTCTTTCATTTGAATTATAGTGTTTCTTATGAATATAAGAAACACTATAGAGTACGATAATAATAATTTAATATAAATTACCTTAGTTAAATTATACGCCTTTTCTTTCCTACTAGCAATATGCACAGGTAATATTTACTAAATCCTTATGAATATGAAGTATACCTGAGAAATAAAAAAACTTATGTTATGAAACATAAGCCTTTAAACGTCTATGTATAATAATAGCCACTATACATGATAATATGTCTCCTGGAAGGAATACTAGGAATAAGCTTGTTAGTAACCAAGAGAATGCAAATACTTGTTGATAATAAACATATTGAATAAATACGAAATATAATATACCTATAATATAAATGATTAATACTCCGATTAAACAATGAATAAGTGTTTTATAGAAGTTATCTGATTTTATATGTCCTAAATAGTAACTACAAACTATAAATCCTACTAAATATCCAAATGTTGGAACAAGTACATATGATAATCCTCCCCCACTTGTAAAGACTGGAAATCCTAATAAACCGATTCCTACATATAACAATACACTATAAACTGCTTTTTCTTTTAAGAATAAGCCTGCTAACATTACAAATAATGTTTGCATTGTAATTGGAACAATTGATATTGGTAACTTAATAAATGCTCCAACAGCAATTAAGACTGCAAACAATGCACATAAACACATATCTTTTGTTTTCATAAAATACCTCCATAAGTAAGATACTATATTTTATTCTTATTGTAAAGTATTTTTTATTTTTTACTTTACAATAATGAAAGTGAAAATTTATTATGTTATAATGAAAAACAAAAAAGGGGTTATGTTATGAAAAAGGATTCTAAATGGCTTGGGATGTTAGTACAGCTTGCGATGGGTGCGTGTATTGGTGGATTTGTTGGATATAATGTAAGTGGTATGCTTGATAAGCAAGAGCTTAGTATAGTTATTCTCATCACTGCATTCTTTGCTTTTATTTTAGCTTTTATTGTTCAAGTTATTATTCATGAAGCTGGACATCTCATCTTTGGATTGATATCTGGATATCAATTTGTTTCTTTTAGGATTGGTAATCTTATGTGGATAAAGGAAAATAATCATATTGTTTTAAAAAGGTTCTCATTAGCTGGAACTGGTGGACAATGTTTATTAGCTCCACCTCCATATCAGGATAATCATTATCCTTCTTTTCTCTATAATATTGGAGGATGTCTCTTTAATATTATTATAAGTTTAATAAGTATTTTATTATATTTCTTATTTAAAGATAATACAATTCTTTCTCTTTTATGTTTAATAATGGCTTTATTTGGGTTTTATCTAGCTTTAATGAATGGAATTCCATTAAAGCTAGGTGGTGTTAATAATGATGGGTTTAATGCTCTTAAGACTCATAAGGATCCTCTTTCTAAGAGAGCATTCTGGTTAACTTTAAAGATTAATGAATTGAATTCTCAAAATATTCGTTTAAAGGATATTGATGATGATTTATTTCTTGATCTTAAACCTGAAGATATTCAGAATGATTTAACTTCTTCTTTATTGGTTGTTAACTTTCAAAGAACACTAGATCAACATGACTTCGAGAAAGCAAAATCTATTCTTCATTTTATAGATGAAAACAATATTCCTATTCTTGGTATACATCAAAATATTCTTACAAATGATCAAATATTCTGTTCTCTTGTTTCTCAAGACAATACAGATATTCAATCTTTATATACTAAAGAATTCAAACAGTTTATTAAGGCTATGAAAAAGTATCTAGGTGTTATCAGAACTCAATATGCATATGAACTCTTATATAACAAAGATGAACTTCAAGCCCAAAAACATCTGGATGACTTCCAACAAGTTATCAAGACATATCCTTATCAATGTGATATTGATTCTGAAAAAGAATTAATGAATTATGCTTATCAAATCTATAGACAACATAATACTTCAAACAATAAGGACTAAACTCTATTAAAGTTTAGTCCTTTGTTTTAATCTTCTTTACTAGATTCAAATTGTGAACGATATAGATCAGCATAGAATCCATTCTTTTCAAGTAATGAATTATGATCACCAAGTTCAACAATATCTCCATCTTT
>JAVWHX010000068.1:0-10992 GCA_036639875.1 Coprobacillus sp. | reverse complement strand
ATTCAAGAAGAGGAAGGAGAAAAGATAGATATGTGTACATTAACAGATCAGATTAGAATGGTTGGAAAACAAGAAGGTTTAATAGAAGGAAACTTTGAAGGAAGAATTGCGCTTTTGACAAACCTGTTAAAAAGAAGATTCGATTCTTTAAGGCAAGAGATTATCATAGATATAGAGAATAGTAGTCCTGAACAACTCGATTCATTAGAAAATCATTTCTACGAAATCAATAATCAAGAGGATATTTCAAAAATATTGACGAGTGTATAATTTCAATAAATGTCCAAAATTTATAAAGCAATCATATAAAAAAATATGGTTGCTTTTCTTTATAAAGAAAACCTCTTTGAATTTAATCAAAGAGGTTTAGTTTGATCTCTACATTGAACAGGACTAAATGAATTTGGAAAACAACTTTCAACAATTACTATTTCAGTTCCAGATGTTTTAACAGTATCTTTATCATTTAATAATAAAACTTCCGTATCATCATAAATTGTCTTCGTATCAGTAATATATGCATCACCATAAACTTTAATTTACGTGGTTCATATTATGTTTAAAATTTATTTCTAAATTTACTTAATGAGTATTCTAAATATTATTTCTTTTTTATTTCATAGTTCCGAGTAAAGAACCATAAATAAGAAAAAATCAATCCTATTGCAATAACCTCTCCCATTCCTGTTGAGGTGTTATTTGGATAAATAAAATTAATTATTAGATGAGCTATAAAAGCCAAGATTGTTATTAATACAATAACAATATTCAGAATTTTTTTATCAGCCTTTATTCTTGCTTCTTTCCTTTGTTGTTCAAAAAGATTTTTTTCTGCATTTTCCTTATAGTTTTCCATACTTAATCTTTCACCTGTTAGCAACTCATTTACAGTGATGTTTAATAGAGCGCAAAGTTCCAACATAATTGATGGATCAGGTAAAGACTTACCTGTTTCCCATTTAGATACAGCTCTATCAGTTATATTTAGTTTTTCAGCAAGTTGGAATTGAGTAAGCTTTTTTTCTTTTCTACAAGCTGTTATAAATTTGCCTATTTTTTCTTGATTCATTTAGGTGAACTCCTTTCAAGTACTAATATATTATGGATTGATTATAATGTACACGAACTAACAGTTGAGTAAGTTATATCAACTATTAGTTGATATGATGACATCCCCGTATCAATATTCAAAATATAAATAATTGATGCTTCAAATTCAGATTTCCTGCTAAGCATTCAGCTCAGTCAATTCTTATTTATATGAATATTATATTTTGCTTATTATAAATATGAAATATATTTTAATATTCTTGTTATTTGCAATTAATAAAAAACACTTCCGACATATGGAAGTGAATCTTTTAATGGAGCGGGTGATGGGAATCGAACCCACGTAATCAGCTTGGAAGGCTGGAGTTCTACCATTGAACTACACCCGCATTGTTCTTTAACGCTTTTATATAATACCATTATTTTGATATAAATGCAAGAAAATTTAGTTATCTTCTTATTGAAAATGAGTATTTTTAATGAATTTTGTATCGCAACTAGACTTTGCAACCAATAGTTTCTGATAAGTAAAGCAGAGTTTGTAGCCTGAACAAAAAATATTGATTATATTAATGCCAGGAGGAGATATTATGGAAAAAATATTAGAAGTGAAACGTTTAGAAAAAAGTTTTGATAAAAATAAAGCAGTTAATGATTTATCATTTTATGTAAATAAAGGGGAGATACTTGGATTGTTAGGACCTAATGGGGCAGGTAAGAGTACAACGATTAGTATTCTATCAACAATCTTAAAAAGTGATAAAGGAGATATTTCTGCATTTGGTTATTCCTTTGATAAACAATCAAATCAAATCAAAAGTCAATTAGGGATTGTCCCACAAGAGATTGCTATATATGAAGATATTTCTGCATATAGAAATGTTGCATTTTTTGCATCTTTATATAACTTAACAAAACAAGACTTAAATAAAAGAGTTATTGAAGCATTATCTTTTGTAGGATTAGAAGATAAAAAAGATGATAAACCTAAAACATTTAGTGGTGGTATGAAAAGAAGGTTAAATATTGCGTGTGCAATTGCTCATCAACCAAAGTTATTAATATTAGATGAACCAACAGTAGGTATTGATCCTCAATCAAGAAATCATATTCTTTCATCTTTAAAGATTTTAAAAGATCAAGGAACAACAATTATTTATACAACACATTATATGGAAGAAGTAGAAGAAATTGCTGATCGTATTATCATTATGGATAAGGGAGAAAAGATTGCTGAAGGGACTTTAAAAGAACTTTTAGAAAAGTATAAAGATACTTTGATCTATACTTTATATTTAGATAAAGTCACTATAGATATTGAAGAATCATTATTGAATATTGAAGGTGTACAGTCTATTCAACAAGAAGAAAATAAGATTCAAATAACTGTTTCTAAAAACAATGAAGTTTTAGATAAAATTATTTTATTCTTTGTTCAACATAATTGTCATATTCAAAAAATGGAAACAGAAGAAGGAAACTTAGAGATGGTCTTTTTAGAATTAACAGGGAAGAAATTGAGGGATTAAGTATGAGGAAATTTTGGGTATTATTTAAACAAGATTTTTATAATTTGATAATGAGTTCAGGAACATTGGTTGTTTTTTTAATCTTTCCAACGGTTGTGACTTTATTGATGGGATTCTTATTTGAAGATCTTTATAACACATCATTAGTGAGTTCTTATGATTTTTATGGAGTTACAATGATATTCTTTGTTGCTATGATGGGGGCGACAGTTCCAGCAAATAGTTTTTTAGAAAAGCGTATAAGGGGAGGGAATACAAGAATCTTTTATAGTCCTGTTTCAAGAATTGTTATTTATAGTTCTAAGATTATGACTTGCTTTCTTTTTATGGCAACTTGTTTATCGATTAATATTGTTGTATATCAAAGTTTATCTTTTGTAAACTTTGGGGATGAAAATATGATTTATATTATTTTGTTGTTGTTCAATTTTGTTTTGTTTCTAACAATGTTAAGTAGTGCTATCTGTGTGACGCTTCGTAGTGAAGAATTAACAAATATTATATTATCTAATTCTATGTCGGTACTTGGTTTCTTATCTGGAATTATGTTTCCAATTGCGAATCTAGGTGCAGCGTTTGAAAAAATCGCAAGTTTCTCACCTATGAAATGGACAATTGATTGTGTGTTTCAACTTATCTATGATGGAGCAAGTGCAAACTATTTTATGATTATGGTAGGACTTCTTGTACTTTCGTTTCTATTGTTATTAGTTGTTCATAGAAACTATCGTCCAGAAGATTATGTTTAGGGGGAAAATGATATGTTAAAATTAATGAAATTAGTCGTATATCGTATTATTCATAATAAAGCGTTTCTTATCACTTATCTTGTATTAATACCAACTGTTATTGGGATTGCTATTTATTTTACGAATAATGTTTCATCTAACATGAGAGTTGGAATTGTAGGGAATGTTGAAGTGGTTAAAAATGATGAAGTTAAATATATTTATCTAGATGATATTCCTAAGACATCACAACTTGTTTTAAATGAATATGATGCTCTTATTATTGAAGAAGGCAATGATATTAAGGTTCAATCGACTAAGGGAGAAGACTTTGATCAAGCATTAAAGTTACTTGTGAGTGGACAAATAACGACTCTTCAAGATGATAGTCCTCAAAGAGGAACTGCTTCTAATATTCTTGGTTTCTTTATGATGGTTGTTTTACTATTAGGATGTCAAATGTATCAATATTACTTTGATGAAAGAAATGGTATTAACAAACGTATATTAAGTACATCATTTCAATGTTATCAATATATGTTAAGTCATTTCTTTGTTGTCTTAATATTCTTATTTGTACCAGCTGTTGTTGTTATTTGTGGAAGTATTATTCTTTTTGATATTGCTTTATCTATAACTATGTGGCAATTTATATTGGTTCTATTTATGTTATGTTTCTTTGCAACATCGTTTGGACTTTGGATGAATGCATTAGTTAAAGGTCCTATGGAGAGTATGATGTTTGGAAATATGTTTGCAATTGCTGGATCGATTGTATCAGGAGGTTTTGTACAAGTGACAAGTAATGAGATATTTAATAATATTGTTCAGTTTTTACCACAAAAACAAACAATGTCTTTGTTAGAATCTTTAGAGACTCATACAGCAATACCTTCTTTAGGTATTATCTATGTGATTGGATTATCAATAGTTCTTATCATTCTTGCAATTGTTATAGAGAAAAGAAAAATATCTCAAAGATAAGATATCAAAGGAGAATGCCTTGTTATTTTTATATAAAAGTGTCATAATAGAAGACATAAAGCAGGGGAGCTTGTATGCAGGCTGAGAGGAAGTCATTAACTTCGACCCTTTACCTGATGTGGATAATGCCACCGGAGGAAGTCGCCTTGTTTATCAGCGGATAACCTTAATCAGGTTATTCGCTTTTTCGATACTATAAAGGAGAGATAAAGATGATAGAAGAATGTTTAAAGAATGTAAGAGAAAAGACACCATTGGTTCATAATATCACAAATTATGTCACAGTGAATGATTGTGCTAATATTTTACTAGCGTGTGGTGGTTCACCTATTATGGCTGATGATGAAAAGGAAGTAGAAGAGATTACAACAATATGTGGAGGACTTAATATTAATATTGGGACTTTAAATACACGGACAATTCAATCAATGATAAAAGCAGGACGTAAAGCGAATGAATTAGGACATCCTGTTATCTTAGATCCTGTTGGTGCAGGAGCAAGTCAATTAAGAACACAAACAGCTTTGAAACTTTTAGATGAAATACAGTTTACAGTCATCAAAGGAAATATTTCAGAAATCAAAACCCTTGCATTAGGAAGTGGAAAAACTCAAGGAGTTGATGCATCTATTGATGATGTCGTCACAAAAGAAAACTTAAATAAAACAATTATGTTTGCTAAGGAATTATCAAAAAAGACAAAGGCAATTATTGCGATTACAGGAGCAATTGATATTGTTTGTGATAGTCAAGATGCTTATGTCATAGAAAATGGAACAGCCATGTTATCAAGAATTACCGGGACAGGATGTATGTTATCAGCAATGACTGCTGCTTATCTTGTTGCTAATCCAGAAAATCTATTACAAGCCACAGCATGTAGTGTGATGGCGATGGGGATAGCTGGAGAAGTTGCAGAAGCACGTTTAACGAATGTTGATGGTAATGCAACATTTAGAAACTATGTCATTGATGCTATTTATCAAATGGATGAAAATACATTAAAGGATAAAGCAAAATATGAAAAATGTTAAAGAAATGATGTTGCTATATGCAGTTACGGATAGAACGTGGTTAAAGGATGAGACTCTTTATCAACAAGTTGAAAAAGCCTTGAAAGGTGGAGTAACATGTATTCAATTACGTGAAAAGAGGCAAGATGAATCAGAGTTTTTAAAAGAGGCTCATGAAATACATGAACTCTGTCAAACTTATAGTGTTCCGTTTATTATTAATGACAATGTGAATATTGCAATTGCATGTCAGGCAGATGGCGTTCATATAGGACAAGATGATATGAGTTGTCAAAAAGCGAGACAATTGATTGGAGATGATATGATATTAGGTGTTTCATGTCAAACAGTAGAGCAAGCCATTCAAGCACAAAAAGATGGAGCAGACTATTTAGGCGTAGGAGCTGTGTTTCCAACAGATACGAAATCAGATGCAATTGAAGTTAATCATCAAACATTAAAAGATATTTGTCAAAGTGTTGATATTCCAGTTGTAGCAATTGGAGGTATCAACAAACAAAATATTCTTGAATTAAAAGGAACAGATGTTGATGGTGTTGCTCTTGTGTCAGCAATATTTGCAGCAAATGATATTCAAAGCGAATGTCAAGAACTTAAACAATTATCTATGGAGATGATTCAATATGATTAAAGGTATAATATTTGATTTTGATGGAACATTATTTGATTCCATGGAAATATGGAATCATATAGCTTATGACTATTTATGTATGAAAGGAATTGATGATCCTCATGTGAATGAGAATGTTGCAAATATGTCAATGCATAGTGCTTTATCATATATAAAAAATTATTATCATATAACTGATGATATTTCGGTTATGAAACAAGAAGCTCAAAATTTGTTATATAATTATTATGCTCATGAAATTAAACCCAAAAAAGGAGCTATTGATTTCTTAGAATATTTATCTTCGAATCATATTCAAACTGTTATTTTATCAGCTAGTTCAAGACAATTAATTGAAGTTGCTTTATCTCATTATCAGATGGAAAAATACTTTGATGAAATTCTTTGTTGTGATGAATTAAAATTAGATAAGAATAATGCTCAAATATTTTTATTAGCTATTGAAAAAATGAAATTATCTAAGCAAGATGTTTTGATTGTTGAAGATGCTTATCATGCGATTGAAACAGCAAAGAGTATGGGATTAAATGTATTAGGAATTTATGACGAAAGTGAGAAAAGAAATATCAAACCTTTGGTTGATTTTTATATTCATGATTATCAAGAATTGGAGGATTATATCAATGAAAAAAGTATTAACAATTGCAGGAACTGATTGTAGTGGTGGGGCTGGAGTTCAAGCTGATTTAAAAACAATAACTGTGCATAAAATGTATGGTATGTCAGCGATAACTGCATTAACTGCCCAAAACACAATGGGAGTTCGTGATATTATGGAAGTGACACCACATTTCTTAGAAGAACAATTAGATTGTATCTTTGAAGATATTTATCCAGATAGTGTCAAGATTGGGATGGTTTCTAGTATCGCTTTAATTGAAATGATTGTGAAAAAGTTAAATCAATATGATGCTAAAAATATTGTAGTTGATCCTGTTATGGTATCAACAAGTGGTTCAAAGCTTTTAGAAGATAGTGCAATAGAAACATTAAAAACTAAACTTCTTCCAATTGCAACGCTCATTACACCAAATATTCCAGAAGCAGAGATTTTGTGTGGATTTGAAATTCATAATGAAGAAGATATGATCCAAGCCGCTAAGAAAATTTCAAAGTATGTAACTGGTGGAGTTTTAATAAAAGGTGGACATCTTGTGAGTGAAGCTACTGACTTACTATATCAAGATGACAAAGTTTATTGGTTTCAAGCAACACGTGTTGATAATCCTAATACTCATGGTACAGGATGCACTTTATCAAGTGCTATAGCATGCAACTTGGCTGATGGATATACGTTGCAAGAAAGCATTAAGAATGCTAAGGAGTATTTAACTGGAGCTCTTGAACAACAACTTGATTTAGGACAAGGATCTGGCCCATTAGATCATATGTATAGAATTAAATAAACAAACCCAAGTCTTTTGATTTGGGTTTTAAAATATTATAAGTGCGAAGTTATTTTAAATTGAATTTGGTAATGATAGTGATTTATAATTTACATATAATGTTTATTTCCGTAAACTAAGAATAGATTAAAGTATGGCTATTATAAATTTCTAATCTTATCTATTTTTTCTAATAGTTTATTCATTTCACTTTTAAATTTAAATATTGTTTTCATTATTCCCAATATAATTGTAAGCACAGATAGGAATAGTGCATTTTCGAAATTAAAGGAGATTAAAATATAATATTCAAATCCCGAAATCATGATAAGAGAAACTATATATACTAACCAAAACCTTATAAGATAGTCGTAATTATTCATTGATTTAAAATATAAATCCCACTTTGTTTTATCCATTTTACAAACTTTTTTCTTTATATAAAAACTTATTAATGTTAATGTTACAAAGAGAAATCCAGAAATGGAAATAAAAGCATAAATTAAAACACCTAAACCTAGATACCGCATATTTAGTATTCTCCTTTAAATGAATGATTTTCTTAGAAATTCTCATTTGTGTGACTATTATATCTTGTTTATAATAAATATGGAATTGAATTTATTCTTTCTAAACCAAGTTTGACATCTTTTCTCATTATATGGAAGTGATTTTAATCATAAAATTGAATCTATATAAAAAATAAGATTGTATAATCTATAATCAATTGATACTTTTGTGATATATAATAAAGGTCCTTAATCAGATACATATTCCATTTTATATGTGAAATTCTTCCAGCTTATGGAAAGCATGCTTGACATTATGTGATAAGTATGATAATCTATAAATGTAAAGTTAACTTTCCGTTAGAGAGGGTGTTTATTATTGAAGAATAGATTAGAAGAAATACGTAAATCAAGAGGAATTAAGCAAGAGGAGCTTGCATCAGAACTTGAAGTATCAAGACAAACAATAGGCTCACTTGAAAATGGTCGATATAATCCATCGATTATTTTGGCTTTTAAGATTGCACGATATTTTCAAATGGGAATTGAAGAAATTTTTATTTATGAGGAGGAAGAATATGAAAAGTAAAAAGTATATAGCTATTATAGCATTGTGCATTGGACTTGTAACGCTTTTGATTAACGTGATATTTGATTCCTTTTTGCCTGAAATCTTTGAAAAATCAGCGAGTTTAAGATGGGTGTTTATTGGAATTGGTGCTGGTCTTATAGGTGCTGCGGCCTCGATTCTCTTAAGCAAAAAAATGTACAAAGATAATCCTCAATTGGAAAAGCAAGCAAGAATAAATGAGAATGATGAGCGATATATTCAAGTACGAAAAACTGCTGCTTATTATATGTGGTTTGTTACAACATTTGTTTTGGCAGCTATGTCACTTGTTTTTGTAATTCTTAATTTGTATATTGCTGTGTGGATGGTATTAGGTGCATTGGCAATCCACATTGTTTTATACTTTGTTTTCCTGTTTAGATTAAATAAAAACATGTAGATACATTTAATAAGTAATAGGGTATTCTGTATAAAGTGATACCGCTTAGCTAGTATAATTGACTAAGCGGTATTTTTTGTTGAAAAATTTTTTTATTCTTTTACAAACATATGTAATCAACCTTTACAAACTCTAATTTTTTCTTTTATTCATTACTACAAACTGAAATTTGTATTAGATTTCCTTTTCATATTTGAAACCAACCATCCCAGATTTATTATCCTTCATTTCACCAACTTTTACATAACCAAGTGACTCATAAAATCTATGAAGTCCAACACTTTCAGCGGGAGTTTCAAGTTTCCACTTCTTTACTTTAGAATATTGTTTTTCAATTTCCAGCATAAGTTGCTTACCCAACCCTTTTTTTTGATAACTTGGCTCAATAAAAATCGCTCCAATCTCACCTTTTTTTCCAATAGCAACAACAAAAGCACCACCAATTATTTTATCTTCAATAATTATAGTTTTTCCAAATACTATAGGTGGAAGAAATTTTCTTTTCGTTATATTTATCAATGGTGGATAAATACCATATTTTTTGAAATCAATTTCAAAAGACTTAATAGCAATATTATAAAGTATCTCTATATCACTTTTTTTCATCTTTCTAATTTCCATATGAAGTCCTCCTACAAATTCTAATTTACTAACACAAGCTAACAGGTTTTTTATCATTCAAGAATTTTTATCATAGTATCTCATAAAAATAGTATCAAGTACAAGTGTAAAACACAAATCATCCGCTTGTCCATTTGCAAACTATTTAGATAATATCGCAGCAATAAGCACTGCTCTAAAAAAATTACTATTGCAACAAATGATATAAGGACTACAATTGCATCTCACTTCTTACTTGGCTTTAAAATTTTTTTTATCTTTAATAAAGTCTTTTTGAGCCCATTTTTGAAATTTCAAAGACTTTTTACATAATAATATTAGGATTCCGCCTGCAATCATATGCATTGTTCCAAGAATCCATAACCAATATATATCCTGATATATTACAGCAGGTATTCCAAGCAACACCCATAATATTCCGCATAGAATTAAAACTTTACCACCATATATATATGCTAGTGCACCATTATCATATGTAAATAGTTTGTTAGTTGTTTTTTTGCTTGCTTTAGCTGCGAAGAATGATTCTATAAATTTCATTGATTTATCCTTTCTGTATATTAGAGTATTAACAAAGCACTTCTATTATACATTGTATTAGTATATCATTAAATTATAATTTTTCTTTTCATCTATTACTATAAACTGAAATTTACTTTTCAGGTTCAAATGAGTAATGGACGGGCATTAGTTTATACTTTTCTTTAATATATTCTAAGTGCATTGTTGTTCTAATATACGGATTTGGGCAACTTTTGTATCTTGCAATAAAACATAAGCATGCTGCATATTGTTTTGAGAATACATTGAAGTTTTAAATAATCAATTCTTCAACTTCTCCTGATTCAGTCTGTTTTCCATTATTAAAAAGGCGGAAATCAACTCCAAAAGTTCTTCAAGTGTATATGTATCATTGTCTTTATGATTATCGAAATAAATAAGATTATTGTTATCCACATCAGAATATCTTTCAGATTTACAATGTCTTTATCATACTATGTTTGATTGTGATTATTTAAAAAATTTCAAAATACTTTTTGATATCCATCACACTGTATGATCCCTCCAAGTATAAAATTATACATCTATTATATCTTGTTTCATTCAAATAGAAAATCTATTTCTGTCATATATGAGATTTCTCTTACATTTATGAATGAAAAGAAGCCTTAAACCTTCTTAAATAGGTTGACCACATATCTCTTAAATAAAAAAAACACTTCCTAATATATAGAAAGTGTGTCTTTTAATGGAGCGGGTGATGGGAATCGAACCCACGTAATCAGCTTGGAAGGCTGGAGTTCTACCATTGAACTACACCCGCATTTCTAGATATTCACTTTTAAATTGGAGCGGGTGATGGGAATCGAACCCACGTAATCAGCTTGGAAGGCTGGAGTTCTACCATTGAACTACACCCGCATATAAAAGTTTAAAAAATGGTGACCCGCAGGCGACTCGAACGCCTGACCCTCTGATTAAAAGTCAGATGCTCTACCGACTGAGCTAGC
>JAVWHX010000067.1:0-11122 GCA_036639875.1 Coprobacillus sp. | reverse complement strand
CTTTTCTACTATTGACCTTAAAAGTACCAAATCCAGAAATTAAAACTTTATCTCCTTCAAGAATACTTTCAATCATTGTATCAAAAACTGTATCCACTAACGCTTCAGCTTCTTTTTTAGTCAAATCTTTCTTTAAAGAAATAACATCTATAAGTTCTTTTTTATTCATTTTTTGCGTTGCCTCCTACATAAATCTAAGTAGTAGTATACCATTTCAAAATGTGGGTTGCAACATAAATTTATAAAACAATTGCAATAACATTCGTCTTACCTTTATTCACAATTTTACTTAAAATATCATGCACTCTAATACAAGCGGTTTCATTCATAGAAGCTAATTTTACACGCATTCCTTCATTGATTAAATCACCTAATTTACGACCAAAAACATCGCAATCAAAAATCGCTTCTTTATTGTTTTCACCATGACTTTGAAGATAAGCAACAAATGCTTCAGCTTGTTCTTTTGAACCAATTATTGGCTCAAAAGTAGATTCGATATCAACCTTAATCATATGAATCGTTGAAGCCGTTGAAACCAACTTCATACCATGCCTTGGTCCTTGTTTAATAAGTTCAGGATCACTCAATTCAATGTCTTCTAAAGCAGGTAAAGCATAACCATAACCAGTCTGTCTAACCATCTTAATAGCACTTTGATAAGCTTGGTATTCCCTTTGCATTTGCATTAACTCTTGCATTTGTTTTAAGAACAATGCTTCATCAAATTTTTCTTGTCCCAATATTTCATTTAAGATTTCGTTATATAAACCTTTTCTTTCTTTGATTCTTAAGGTTGCAGAAGATGATGATGTATCAATTGAAGAAAGATAAGCTTTTTGAATAAAATCAAATTCACTCATACCACTCGCTATCTTTTCAACATCTCTAAAACGACTAATTTCTTGAAGTGATTGTTCTAAAGATTCATCTAGTGTTTGTTTTAACCAATGTGAAGAATCCATTAAAGCAATCCAACGAGGAACTTCAATCTTCACTTCATGAATTGGAAATTCATATAAAGCTTCTTTTAACAAATGAGCAATATCATCTTCACTCATTTCATTGACTCTTAATGCAATAACTGGAACATCATGTTTATTCTTTAATTCATCTACAACTGCACTACATTGTACTGATCGAGGATCTTTTGAATTCACAACAATCACAAATGGTTTTCCAATTTCTTTTAATTCACTAATTACATCATCTGTTGCTTGACGATAATCACTGGCAGGTATTTCACAAATAGAACCATCACAAGTCATAACGATTCCAATTGTAGAATGATCTTGAATGACTTTTTGAGTTCCTACCTTAGCAGCTTCATCAAAAGGTATCGCTTCTAAATACCAAGGTGTTTTGACATAACGAATCCCTTGTTCATCTTGATAACCTTTCGCACCATCAATCACATAACCAACACAATCAACAAGTCTAATATTTACTCCTAAATTCTCTTCGACAAAAATACGAGCTGCTTGATTAGGTATAAATTTAGGTTCCACAGTCATAATCATACGACCTTCACCAGATTGAGGTAGTTCATCAGTTGCTCTTAACTTCGCATCAGCATCATCTATATATGGAATAACTGCCACTTCCATAAAACGCTTAATAAACGAAGACTTTCCAACTCTGACTGGACCTACAACCCCCAAATAAATATCTCCATCGCACCTTTTACCTATGTCTTTAAGTATATCGATTGTTTGCATATACTTCCTCCTTCTCACACATCAATATATGAATTTTATTGTCAAATAGAACTGACTATCAGATCATCTCAAATAATCGTTCTTTGTTATTATGTATGTACCAACAAACTCATTTATGATAAAATATGAAAGAAAGAAGGAATCGTTATGAAATTCAAAGGAACTTTATTAGTTGTCAATGATATGAAACAATCCTTACAGTTTTATCGTCAAATTTTAGATTTACATGTTGTGATGGATTTTGGTGCAAATGTATCACTTACTCATGGTATTCATTTACAAACAATAGAAGTATGGAAAGACATGGTCAGTAAGAATGATAATATGATTCAACTGCAAAACTATGCGACTGAACTTTGTTTTGAAACACCTGATATTGATGATTTGATGATTCGTCTTCGTCATCATAATATTCCCCTTGTTCATCCTTTAAAAGAACAAGCATGGGGACAAAGGGTTGTTAGATTTTATGATCCTAATGGACATATTATTGAAGTGAGTGAAAGTATGCGAAAGATCATGAAAAGATTTTTAAGTCAAGGTTTATCATATGAAGAGATTGCAAAAAAGATGAACGTCCCGCTTGACTATATCAAAAGAATATGTGAATAAAAAAAGACTACTTTTCAGTAGTTTTTTCTTTATGTTTTTTTCTAATCTCTTTATTCCAATACTTATTAGCAGTTTTCATAAATATATTTTCAGTTAACATTGTGATTTTCAAATGAATAGATTTTCGTTCTAAAATAGCTGAAGCAAAGTTCTTAATATAATTAGAAACAACAAAACGAGAAGCACTCTTCATAATAAATAAACCAGAACCAATCTTTAAAGATCCTTTAAAATTCATACCCTCTTTTTGACACCAATTGGCAACAATCTTTTCAGACAGATTACATTTTTCTGCTTCGTATTCATCACATGCAATAATTGTATAAATCTGAGTTTTTTGTTTAGATTGATTTTCTAACTTTTCAAAGATTTCTAATGTTGAAGAAGGGATTGAATCTAAAGCAGTAAAGAATACAAAAACAACTTGATCATATTCAAAGAATGCTCTTTCATCAAAATTACCTGCCGTTCTTACATCAACACAATCACTCTTAGAAGATAAATAAACTTCTAAACGTTTGATAAAAGGATTCATAAAGTCTTGAGCATGTTTTAAAGAAGAACTAATGAGTAATATTTTAGACATGATCAACACCTCCAAAAGTTTGTAAAGCTTCTTCTAGTTCTGTTTCTTCACAGAAATAAGCATCAACTGATGAATATGTAAAACCTAATGTAGATTCATCTAATAAATCTTTAAACATCTTCTTTTCTTCTTCAGTGACATCACCATAACCAATAACTAATAATTTCTTTTTCAATTGACTAATACCAAGATGGCATGTTTCACCATCAACAATTGAATAATATGGTTCTAAATTAACAATAAGTCTCTCTAACATTCTTTTAAAAGGAATATCAAAGCATCCATATTTTACTTTTGTTACATAAATAATCAAACGAGAATCATTCATCCATTTAGATATAATACTCATATCATCAAGAAAATAACATGCACCTTCACATTTCAAACATTCTAACCCACCAGTACATGAAGAATATTGAATATTATTTAAATTAACAATAACAGAATTCTTAAATAATTCAGTTGGAATATCCTTATCAGTAATCACTAAATTTTTCATAAATATGCCCCTTTTTGATTTCCTTTCTATATTGTAATAGTTGATATTTCTTTTGTCAAATAAGATTGTCAAAATCAAGCACTTTTGTTGCAATATTCTTTTGAAAGAATTCATCATGTTCAACAAATAATAATGTTGGTTGATATTCTAAGATTAATCTTTCTATTTGAATTCTTGAAAAGATATCAATATAATTCAAAGGTTCATCCCATATATAAAGATGTGCTTGACTAGCTAAAGAAATTGACAGCATAACCTTCTTCTTTTGACCTTCACTTAAATGATGAAGTTGTTTTACTAAATCATCACGTGAAAAACCAAACTTTCTTAAGATTGTTTTCACTAATGTGAGATCAACATCATGCTTTAAAATAAATTCATCCATATCTCCTGTTAAATAAGAACAATCTTGAGGAACATAAGATATCTTTAAATGACTCTTGATATAACAATCTCCTTGATGTTGAATATCTTGATGCATAATAAAGGAAACAAGACTTGATTTCCCACAACCATTCTTACCTTTTAATAAAACTCTTTCAGATTCATTAATCGTTATATTAAGATCATTCCATAAATCTTTATCATCATAAGATAAAGAGACATGTGATAAACAAATCAATTGTGACTGTCCATACTTTAAAGGAAATAGTTTTAAATCATCAAACTCCTCAACATCCTTTAAAAGAGTCTTCTTATCATCTATCGCCTTATTCCTACGTTGTTCAATAGATTTAGACCTCTTCATCATCTTAGCTGCCATATGACCTATATGACCCTTATCAGGTCTTAATCCAGCAACTCTTGTTCCATTCTTTGTCTTTTCAACCTTATCAGACCATTTCGCTGATTGTTTTCTAGACTCATCTAATCTTTTAATATCTTTTTTTAACTTTTCATTTAATGTTTTTTCACTTTCATCTTGTTTTAATTTATTATCATACCAAGATGTAAAGTTTCCATTTACAACGTCAATTGTTGTATTGTTGATTGAAATCACATGATCACAACATATATCAATAAAATAACGATCATGACTAACCAATAAAAAACCACTTTGTTTCTTTAAATAATCAGCAACTATTCTTCTTGATTCTTGATCTAAATGATTTGTTGGTTCATCAATTAACAAATAACTATTATCCTTTAAAAATAATAAAGCCAATAAAACCTTTGTTTGTTCTCCTTTAGATAATGTTTGAAACTCACGATAAAGAACATCCACATCAACATCTAATAAACGTATTTCTTTTTCTATTTGCCATATTTCAATATGAGGTTCTATATCATAACAAATATCAATTGTCATTTGACTTTGATCATTAACTGTATAAGGAAAATACTGACAATCAACATTCTTCATAATCTCTCCTTGATACTGATATTGATTCATTAATAACTTTAAGAACGTTGTTTTACCAGTTCCATTTCTTCCGATTAATGCACATCTATACTCAGTATCAAAATAAAACGATACATCACTAAATACTTCATCATAACTCCCATCATAACAAAAACTTAATTCTTTCACTTGTATTAAAGACATCTATATAACCCTCCTTTTTTCTTTTAAAAAAAACGACAAGAAAATAGACTTGTCGTTTCAAGATAGTAAAGATGGTTTTTGAAAGAATGTCTATTTCCTGCGAGCATAACGAAAAAAGTGTGTTTTTTCTTATGCATTTTTATTAGCAAGAAATTGTATACATCCTTCCACCTCATTTCTTTTTTATTATATCATTATTTTATTAAATAACAATTTATTTTATTCACTTCTAAATATAATTTCACCTGTTTGATCATTCATACTTTCAATAATTGCCAGTGATTCTAAATGATAACCTAATTCTCTAATCGTTTGACCACCTGTTTGATAACCCTTTTCAATGACAATTCCAACCCCTTCAATAATAGCATCAGCTTGTTTAACCAAATCTATTAAACCAAGGATTGCACAACCATTGGCTAAGAAATCATCAATAATTAAAATATGATCTTCTTTATTTAAATATTGTTTTGAAACAACAACATCGTTAGTCTTTTGATGTGTATAAGAATCAACACGTGTATGATATAAAGATGATGATATATTTGATGTTTTAGATTTTTTAGCAAAGACAACTGGAACATTATTGAAATGTCTTGCGACCATGACTGCAACACCAATACCACTTGCTTCAATTGTTAATATTTTTGTGATTTTATGATTGATAAATTTTTGTTTAAATTCTTTTCCCATTTCATCTAAGAATGCAACATCTATTTGATGATTTAAGAAATTATCTACTTTTAATACATTTCCTTCTTTAACAATACCTTCTTTAATAATCTTTTGTTCTAATGATTTCATATAACTCCTTAATCTTTGACTAAATAGACTTTTTTAAATAATTGTTCTTTTATATGTAGAAATTGTTCTTGATTAATAGCAGCAGGATATGTCATTAATACCAGATAAACATCTTCTACATTTTCTCTAAAAGGTGGTTGAATATAACCAAATGAATTGAATACAAAATCATTTCTTTGATAAAATTCAACACGTCTTTTTTCTATTTCTTGTATAGGCTCTTCAACCTCTAAAACAATTTGATATTGAGGATAAAGTGATTTGACTTCTTTTAAGAAGTAACTTCCTAAACCTTGACCTCTTAACGAAGATGATACTGCAAAATGTTCTACATAAATAAACTGATCCAATTCCCATAAAGAGATAGCTCCAACAATTTGATTGTCTTGTTTAACTACATAAATCTTTAATAATTCTTCAACATATAATTGTTTCATAACTTCATATAGACGAAGTTCAGCAGGTGGAAAAGCTTCGATAAATATTTCATAAACTGCATCTAAATCTTTTATTTCTGTGATTCTTTCCATAAATTGACCTCCTGAATCTATTCTAACATATAAAAAAGAACATACAAGAGTATGTTCATAGAACTTCTTTCCATATACCATGTAAGTTACAATAACCATAAACCTCTAATGGTTCATCATCTTCAGATAATTCAAAAGTAACTATAGGTGTTTCTAAATAAGATAACATTTTATATTGTCCACCTTGGGTTGTTTTTAAGAAAATCATTGTAATATGATGTTCAGCAGTCATTGGATGCATAATATCACCAATTTTAACTTTTACTTTTGTATTCTCATGAGTAATGATAGGTTGATGTTTGGTTTCATCACCTTCATGTTTTTCAACCAACACCCTTAATAATTGGTCATCTTTGTATTCATCATTATCTAGTTGAATAAAGAAGTTATCTTTTTGATTCTTATAGAAATTCATTTTCTCATCTCCTTTATTCATTATGGGAAAAAGAAATGAATTTTATTCTTCTTTTGTGATATCATAAGGCCAATTTATAATCCCACCAAAATCATAGATATTTTGATAACCTAAATCAACTAACTTCTTTGATGCTTTTGCACTGCGATTCCCACTACGACAATAAACTAAAATTGTTTCTTCTTTATCAGGTAAGAGTTCATTATCTTTATCAATTGTAGATAATGGAATTAAAATAGCATTCTGAATATGACCTTGATTATATTCATCTTCTTCTCTTACATCAATGATAACAACTTGATTCTCTTCTATCATTGTTTTGGCTTGATCAGCAGGGATTGTTTGATAACCTTGAGAAGAACATCCTGTTAAAAACAAACTAGCTAGTAACGCTTTTATTGACTTCATATCAACACCTCTTTTTTCATTCTTTACTTTTATTATCAAATTATTCTTAAGAAAAGAAAAGTCTTATGACTTTTCCTTCTTTACAATATATTTATCTGTAAATTCATCTAGTGAAACAGGTCCACTAAATAAATATCCTTGTATTTCATCAATTTCCATTTCTTCAATCGCATGTAACAATTCTGTATTCTCTACACCCTTAGCAACTATCGAAACACCCATCTTATGACATATTTCAACAATTGAAGAAATCAAAGCATATATCTTATTATTATCTAATAGTTTTTGAATTAAGACTCTATCAATTTTCATAACATCAAAGTTAACTGATGAGAATAAATAAATATTATCTTGATTAGAACCAAAATCATCTATAATAATATGAAAACCAGAATCTTTAATAGATTGTACAATTCTTAATGTTTCATCAACAGATTCATAATCAGCACTTCTAGAAATTTCAAACTGAATTAAATCTTTTGATAGAGCATAACGATTCCATACATCATGTAAATATTCAATAAAATGTGGATGATGTAAAGTCGTATGTGAAAGATTAATAGAAACAGGATATACAGAATATCCATTTTCAATCCATTCACCAATAACTTGACACGTTCTATCCATCACAAAGAAATCCAACAAATACATAAAACCACAATTTTCCAATAATGGTATAAACTGATTTGGTGTTATCAATTGATCATGTTTATCACGATATCTTACCAATACTTCAGCCCCTTGAACAGTTTTATCTTTAATTGTCATCTTAGGTTGAAGATAAATTGAAAAACGATGTTCTTCTAACAATCTCATAAAATGATCTTGATTTAAGAATTCAACAAACTCATCATTATAATAACGATATCTCTTCATAAGGTTATTACGATAATATTGTTTTTTATTCTCATACATCATTTCATCTGCTTCTTTAATCGCTTTTTGAATATCTTGACCACTTGTCACATATTGATATCCCATCGCAATAGAACATTGATGTTCTAAAAAAGAATTCTTTAATACATTCACTTTTCTATAAAAATTCTCTTCACTTTGATGATGATAGAAAACTACAAATTCATCTCCACCTAAACGATAAAGCATTTCATTATCAAAGTTTTCTTTTAAAACATCAGCAATCTGTTTTAAAGCTTTATCACCTTGTGAATGTCCATAAGTATCATTAAGAACCTTTAAACCATTCATATCAATATAGAAGATTCCCATTTGAATATTATCAGTTTGTTCAAACTTATAAAGATCTTCCATATAACGATTACGATTATATAAACCAGTTAATGAATCATAGAAGCTCATTTGTTGAAGCATTGTTTCATTACGATGTTTGACAATACTAGAAGATAAGAAATAACCCAAAGTTGTAAAGAAAGGCAAAATCTTTTCAATTTTATCTTTAGGAGGATTATCAACCCCTAAATAGCCAATAAGTTTTCCATCCGATTCTAATGGAGCAGCAATCAACGAATGAATACCTTGAGAGTTCAACACTATATATTCATCACTTGTTTTTTCAATATCTTGAATATTTTCAAGCACAAAACATTCACCTTTATCAAAATTCACCATCCAACGATCTAGCAAATGAACATCCAAATTTTGAAGATGATCAATTTCAGGTTGAACCCCTTCGTTACACCATTCAAAAGTATTATCCATATGATTTCCCTTTATTAAAAAAACATATGTACGATCTGCTTGTAAAAATCTTCCTACAATTTCAATCATTTCTTGAACTCTTGCATAAATATCAGTTGACTGATGTAATTCTGTAATACATTTAACAAGGACTGTTTCCATATTCAATAAATCTTGGATAGCTTCTTCCCTTTTAATTCTATTCTCTTGATCAAAAGCCATTTCAATACGACAAAAATGCCCATCCCAATGAACAAACTTATCTTTTAATAAATAAGTTTTTCCTGTTAAAGGATTTAATCTTGTCCAAGTATAATACTTATCAGTTGAAAGTAAATGATTAGTACAAAACTCACAAGGAGCATCTTTTCCTTGAAGAAGCTCATAACATTTCTGACCATGAAATTTATCAATACCAAAAGCTTTCATTCCTTGATCATTCATATAATACAATTCATATGTTTTAATATCAGAAACATAAATAAGTTCAGACAAACCATTAAGAATATTTTTTAATAAATCCATCTCCATAAGATTCTGCTCCCTTTTTTATCTTTTATATATTATACCATGAAGAATATCAAACATTAAACAAAAAAAACAGATTTCTCTGTTTTTATACATTAATTTCAGCTTTCCATAACCCATGAAGGTTACAATATTCAAAAACTTCAACATTTCCCTTATAATCACCTAATGCAAAATAAGCAATTGGTTGATCAGTAGGTGTTAAATCAGCACGTAATGTTTGATTACCTACAACTGCAATAATTGTAGTAATGTAATGTTCATCAGTCATTGGATGAGCAACTTCCCCTACTTTAGCAGTTAAAACACCATTCTCAATTGATAAAACAGGAACGTGTTTTTCTAATGCTGCTTCTGTTGTGTTTGCAACGATTTCTTGCATAGCTTCACCACAACACATAACTGGAACACCTTTATCAATCACTTTCTCAATAATATTACCACAATGCGCACATCTGTATAATTTCATATTCATTTCCTCCTATATTCTATGAATATATATTAACATCATTAAATACGTTACGCTAATCATATGCACCATTATTTATCATTATTATCTTCTAATCTTTCTAATAGTTCTAACAGTTCACCAATTTCCATTTCTTCTAACCCATCATAATCAATATGTCCATCATCTAATAATGTTTTAACATTTGATATAATTGGTCCTTTTGAACTTAATTCTTCTAGATAATCTTTTAATTCACCTAATGTTAAATCTTCTAGATCATTTTTTTCCATATCAAATACATCTTGATATAAACTTTGTATTTCTGCAATTATTTCTTGTCTTTCTCTATATTCCGAATCATTCATGTTCATAAGAATACCTCCTACATATTTTTATTATATCAAGAAGTACTACGATATGCTATGAAAACAAATGAGTTTTTATTTAAGATTTTAGATTATTTTAAACAAAGTAACTTATCCAACAATCAAATAAAAAAAGAGCACTTATTTAAGCACTCCTCCATGAAATACACATTCATATATTTTTATTTCATTATAATAAATATCTTCTCTACCATTAAAGAAAGTATAATCACCCGTTACTTGCATTGTATATGTGTAATTTCCATTCTTATAAAATATCGGTCCTCTATATGGCATATCAACACTAACATTCAATAACGCTTCCTTTAGAAAGTCTCCTGAAAACAAATCATCAATAACTCTACCATAATAATTCATTGAATATATAGCAATATCATTTTTATAAACTGTTTCTTCACCAGCAAACATTTCTGAGCCAACAAAAGTATCATGAT
Source organism: Coprobacillus sp. (assembly GCA_036639875.1). Taxonomy (GTDB): domain Bacteria; phylum Bacillota_I; class Bacilli_A; order Erysipelotrichales; family Coprobacillaceae; genus JAVWHX01. The sequence continues at coordinate 549 of JAVWHX010000067.1, read as the reverse complement.
ATTTATATTCTCCATCTTCATACATATAATCATGAGAATCTAATCGTGTTGATTCTACCCTTCCTTGCTTAGCAGAATAAGTAGATTGTTTAGCCTTAACCAAGAAGTCAATAAAGTTACTTGAAGATACACTATTCTCTATTACATTATTTTGACAATCATTTTCCTTAACAAGTTTATCTATTGTAATTCCAAATATATTACTTAGTTCTATAAGATATTCTATATTAGGAAGAACATCTTGTGTTTCCCATTTTGTTATTGTTTGTCTTGATACACTTATTTTCTCAGCAAGTTCTTCTTGTGATAGTTTTAATCCTTTGCGATATTGTTCTATACGTTTTCCTATATTCATAAACTTCACCTCTGCATATATATTAACATATTTGATAACAAAAAAATAGCAACACAAGTTTGCAAGGGATGCTATTATAATCCATCCTATAAAATATCAAAGTGAAAAACGATATCTATAATGTCGACTATCATTAACAATCAGATAATATCTACCAATTCCATTAACATTAGTATGTACAGGAGCTCTTGTAT
>JAVWHX010000066.1:0-11369 GCA_036639875.1 Coprobacillus sp. | reverse complement strand
CCCCATAATTCTCCCCAACCAAATGGATATAAATATTCAATATCAGATGTTGCTTTTGAATAAAATGATAATTCTTCTTGATCATGATCTCTAAATTTTAAATTCTCTTTAGCAAGACCTAAATCTAATAAGAATTGCATACATCCTTCTTTCCAATAATGGAACCATTCTAAATCAGTATCCGGTTTACAGAAGAATTCTAATTCCATTTGTTCAAATTCTCTCATTCTAAAAATAAAGTTACCTGGTGTAATTTCATTTCTAAATGCTTTTCCAACTTGACCAATTCCAAAAGGAACTTTCTTACGTGATGTTCTTTGAATATTCTTAAAGTTTACAAAAATACCTTGAGCTGTTTCAGGACGTAAATAAACAACATTTTTCGCATCCTTAACAACACCCATATATGTTTTAAACATCAATTCAAACTCTCTAATATCTGTAAAATCATGACTTCCACAATCAGGACAAGCTATTTTATGTTCTCTAATATAAGTCATCATTTTTTCAGGTTCCCATCCATCACTATGAATGTTTGGGTCAAAATCTTCAATCAACTTATCAGCACGATGTCTCGTTTGACAATTCTTACAATCAATTAAAGGATCACTAAATCCTCCAACATGACCACTTGCTTCCCATACTCTAGGATTCATAAAGATTGCTGAATCTAATCCTACGTTATATGGTGATTCTTGAATAAATCTCTTCCACCATAATTTTTTAATATTGTTTTTCAATTCTACACCTAAAGGACCATAATCCCAAGTGTTTGCTAGCCCATCATAAATTTCAGAACCTTGATATACAAATCCTGAGTTTTTAGCATGTGCTACTAATTTGTCCATATCTTTGTTTGCCATATTTTTACCTCTTTTTTCTTTTTTATTCACTTATAAAAAGAACGAAAGACTCAACATCATCTGTTAAGTCGTCATTCTTTTTATAATATTGTTAACGTGTTAGTTATACCCTTATAGTGGTTACTTGTCAACCAATCATAAGGGTATTTTACAAATATGTTCTTTCATTTAACCATTTTAATATATCTTTATAAACTTCAAGTTTGTTTTTTTCAAACAACAATGCATGTCGCATATCTTTATAAACTTTGAAAGTAATATCATCCAGTTTTAAATTTTTATATTTATCAACAAGTTTATCTACATTTTTCGCCAAAATATCATGCTCACCTATTCCTACATAAAGCGATATATGTTTTGGTATTTGTGAGATAACAGCATCTGTATTAACATCATATATAGCTTTGACAATATCTTTATACCCTTGAACTGTATAAGTGAAATGTGTCATTGGATCTTTTAAATACTTGCTGCGCTCATGTTCATCACTGGTTAAGTAATCAACATCTGTTTGATTGTGTTTGATTTTTGAATTGTATTGATGATGTATTTTTTGAAAATAAGATTGAGATTTATACATAGGTCCTTTGATTGTTTTTAAAGCTGATAAATAGATTCTTTTTGAGTATCTATTTTCTACTTTAGCCATTGTTCCAAGTAATAAAGCCCCATCAATAAAATCACCATATTGACTCATATACTTACGTATCATAATTGAACCCAAATCAACGCCTAACATAAAATAAGGAGTATCTGGATAACTACGACGAATAATCTCTTGAAGATGAAACATATCTTTCACAAGATTATCAGGACCATCATTCTTACCAAAATAACCTTGTTCAAAATCAATCAACGATTTTCCATGTCCAGCAAAATCACTCACCACTACCACAAACCCTTGATTTAACAAGAATGAAGCAAAGTGTTCATAGCGATCAGCATGTTCACTTAAACCATGATGAATTTGAACAACGCCTTTAACTCTTAAAACAACCTTAGGTTCGTAAACATAATAGCGGACATGAGTATGCATAATGGATGTATAACTATTTGTTTTTCGCATGTTTACTACCTCCTTTTGATTGGTCGTTTTTGTCCTTTTGGTCTAATTAATGAACGTGAATCAAAGCCTATTAAATCTTGTCTCTTTGCAGTTATTAATGCTTCATAGACAAGATGATAATTATTTGGATTGCGATATTGCATTAACGCTCTTTGCATTGCTTTTTCAGCAGGTGTTTTTGCAGAATAAACTGGTGTCATATCACGAGGATCTAAACCTGTATAATACATAGCAGTTGAAAGCGTTCCAGGTGTTGGATAAAAATCTTGAACCTGCTCAGGTTGATGCCCAATATCTCTTAAGTATTCTGCTAATTCAATAGCACTATTTAAATCACATCCGGGATGTGATGACATTAAATAAGGAACTAAATATTGATTCATATTCGCTTGTTTATTTAATGTTTGATATTTATCTACAAATTTTTCATACAATTGTCTTCTTGGTTTTCCCATTTTATCTAAAGTTGCATCACTAATATGTTCAGGTGCTACTTTTAATTGACCACTAATATGATGCTTAACAAGTTCTTTAAAGAATGTTTCATCTTTATCATACATTAAATAATCATAACGGATACCCGAACGTACAAAAACTTTTTTAACACCATCTAATTCTCTTAATTTCTTTAATAAAGATAAGTAATCACTATGATCAACTTTTAAATTAGCACATGGCTTTGGCCATAAACATTGCTTAGTAGGACAAGCACCATGTTTTTCTTGTTTATCACAACTTGGTTGTCTAAAGTTAGCAGTTGGTCCCCCAACATCATGAATATAACCTTTAAAATCAGTATCTTGAATCATTGTCTTTGCTTCATTAATCAAAGAATCATGAGATCTTGCTTGAATGATTCTGCCTTGATGAAAGTTAAGTGCACAGAAATTACATGCTCCAAAACATCCACGATTACTGATTAAAGAAAAACGAACTTCTTCAATGGCAGGAATATAATCATACATTGGATGATATGTTCTTTGATATGGTAAAGCATATGTATCATCAAATTCTATTTGAGTTAATGGACGATTTGGGATATTTTGAACAACATAAAAACCATTATATGGTTCAACCAAAGCTTTTGCATTAAAATGATCAGTATTTTGATATTGAATCGCAAATGAAGAAGCATATGCTTTTTTATCTGTTATGACTTCATCATAAGAAGGTAACATTATATAATCAGATAAAGATGAAATATCTTTTGTTTTATATACAGTTCCTTCAAGATAAGTTAAGTATTGAGCTTCAATTCCAGCATCCAATGCTTCCGCAACTTCAACAACACTGTTCTCTCCCATTCCATACATTAAGATATCTGCACCAGCATCTACAAGGATAGACTTTCTCACTTTATCATCCCAATAATCATAATGAGATAAACGTCTTAAACTTGCTTCAATTCCTCCAATAAGAATTGTTGCATCTTTATAAGCTTGTCTAACTTTTTGACTATAAACAATCACAGCTCGATCTGGACGATGTCCACCTTCACCATTATTTGAATAACTATCTTTTTTTCTTTTTCTTTTAGAAACACTATAATGATTCACCATAGAATCAATATTCCCACTTGAAATCATAAACCCTAATCTCGGTTCTCCAAATCTTTTAAAATCATCTATATTATTCCAATCTGGTTGTGCTAAAAAGCAAACTTTAAAACCACGACTTTCAAGTGTTCTTGTAATAATTGCTGCACCAAAAGAGGGATGATCAACATAAGCATCACCACTAATATAAACAAAATCAGGTTGCTGCCAACCTCTCTCTAACATTTCTTCTTTTGTAGTTGGTAAAAAATTTGTCATAACGTCTCTCCTTTGTACAAACAATTATACACTAATTCTTTCAAAACCAAAATAAAATTGCGCAGTTTTCTACACAATTTGTTTTATGAATGTTTTTGTTCTTAAAGAAACACCAGTATATTCATCAACATAGTAATCCATAATAGGAATAAGTTGACGAATAACAGTCTCTTCAATTTGAATTTTATCAATATCTTTCATAGATATTTTATGAATATGACGAAATCCTTTTAAAACATCTATTGAATATAATTGATGATTTGATCGATGATTTTCACATAAGAAACCACCATCTTCCAATGAAATCGAAACAACTTGTGTTGCTCCACAAACAATACATCCTTCTACATCAATGGAAACACCATTATGATCTAACATAAAGACTTGAAATAATAAGTAAACAAGTAATGGTTGATAACCTAAATCTAATGCTTTTAATGCATCATATAATATATCATACTCTGCTTCCATTGGATTATTTTCTTCAACATAACGATAAAAGTATTCTAATATATAATTCCCAACAATTTCACTATCTAAACTTTCTTTAATATGTCTTAAATAATCAGTAGGAGTTGCTTTTATTAAAGTACTTAAACCTTTTTTTAGAATAATATTTAATTCACTCATCATCATTTCTTGACAAGAGCGTTTATTCTTACTTGTTAGTTTTTGAACACCTCTCGCCAAGATACCAATCTTTCCATATTCACGCGTATAAACATGTAAAATCATATCATTATCTTTATAAGGTGTATGTTTTAAAATAATGGCTTCAACGACAATTTCATTAGTAGTCGTTTTCATCATAACCAAATTCCTTAAGATACTTTTGTTTGTTTCTCCAATCCTTTTCAACTTTTACAAATAACTCAAGTTCAACAGGAACTTGTAAGAAACGTTTCATTTCTCTTCTGGCATTTTGTCTTATCTTTTTAATAAGTGCTCCTTGTTTACCAATAATAATTCCTTTTTGACTTTGTCTATCTACAACAATAGCCGCCATAATTTGAACACCATTGTTATCTTCAAGCATTCTTTCGATAACAATAGCAACACTATGAGGAACTTCATCATGTGTAAAATAAAGAACTTTTTCTCTAATGAATTCAGCCATAATAAATCTTTCTGGATGATCAGTAATATGATCTTTAGGATAATACATAACCCCTTCATCTAAATCATCTTTAACAATCTCTATTAATTTATCTACATTATCTCCATTTGTTGCACTAATAGGAATAATCTCTTTAAAATCAAATAATTCTTTCCATTCATTAAGTTTTATAATCAATGCTTCTTTACTTAATAAATCAATCTTATTTAAAACCAAATAAACAGGTCCTTCAGCATCCTTTAATCGTTCTACAATAAAACGATCCCCCTTACCAATTGGTTCATCAGCAGGTGCTAAAAACAAGACAATATCAACACCAAAAATACTATTTAATGCATTACTATTCATAAATGAACCCAATCCATCTTGAGGTTTATGAATACCTGGAGTATCCATAAAAATAATTTGAGAATCATCATCAGTATAAATACCTTGAATTGTATTACGTGTTGTTTGAGCTGTTGAAGATGTAATCGCTAATTTTACTTTTAAAATATGATTTAATAATGTTGACTTCCCAACATTTGGTCTTCCGACTATACTTACAAATCCTGATTTAAACATTATAAATTTTCTCCTGTAAATGCACGAGGTAATAACTCTTGCATATTTGTCACTTCATAGTATTTTTTACTTCCTAAAACAATTGGTGTCAATGGATCAAGCAACTCTGCTAGAACTTGGCGACATGCTCCACAAGGTGAAATAAGTGGTGTACAATCACCAACAATCGCAAGCGCAACAATATCCTCTTTATGATATCCTCTACAATACGCTTGATATACTGCATTTCTTTCAGCACACATTGTTGAACCATAAGCTGCATTTTCAATATTTGTTCCTTGAATCAATGTTCCATCCTTAGTCAATACACATGCTCCTACTTTAAAATGCGAATAAGGCACATATGCATATTGGGTTGCCTCAAAAGCTTTATCTACAAGTTGCTGATAATCCATAGTCTACCTTCTTTCTATCTTTAATTCTTCTAATATTTGTTTTTGTAAACCAAACATTTGACTTTCATCTTCTTCATTCATATGATCATATCCCAAAAGATGTAACAATCCATGAGTAAACAAGAAACACATTTCACGTTTTAAAGAATGTTCATATTCTTGAGCTTGTATCAAAGCATGATCATAAGATATAAAAATATCTCCTAAACTTCTAGGCATTCCTTCAACATAAAATTGTTCATTATCTTCTAATGCAAAACTAATCACATCAGTAGAACGATCTATATCTCGATAATCTCTATTCATTTCATGAATAGCTTCATCATCAATAAGAATACATGATAACTCTACATCATCATCAATATGTAAAGTTTCTAATGTCTTTTGAATAATCATTAAAAACTGTTCTTCATAACTTTCTTCACATAACTTCTTTTCATCTTCATATACAAAATCTATAACCATCATCTCACCCTTTACTTCTTATTCTTCCTTTTTCCATTATAACATATTCAATATCCTTGTTCACTAACTTTGTTTGATGATTAACCATTATATATATTTTCCCTTCATCATTCTTCATCAAATACTTAAAAACCTTATTTGCAAGTTTTTCATCTAAATGTGATAAAGCCTCATCCAATATATAAACATCAAAATCTTGACACATCAAACGTATCAAACCCACTATTTGTCTTTGTCCTAAAGACAAAGGACTACCATCTTCACTCAACACAACATGAAACATATCTTCTAATTCACTTTGTCCAAAAGCCTTTAAATATTTTTCAATCCGCTTCATATCTTGACAAAGTAAATTATCAAGCAAAGTCATATGTAAAAAAGTTGGTGATTGAGACATATACCCAATATGTTTATATAAAGAAGCTAAATCAATTGTTCTTAATTCCTTATCATTAATATAAATATCACCTGTATAATTCATATCATAACCCATCAATAACCTTAACAATGTTGATTTCCCACAACCCGTTTCTCCACTTATCATAGTATGTTTATTGATTGTTAAGTCAACATGTTCAAACAAAGGCAATTGATATCCATAAGCATAAGATATATTATCTAGAGTTATCATTTTTATCGAACCTATAAATTCATCTTTTATCTCATCTGATTCTTTTTCAAACACTTTATACTTTTCATATATCCATACCATTTGTTTATACTGACTTAACAAAGAAACCATATTTAAGACTGGTTGAACACAAAAGGAAACCAACATATAAAACATTAACAATTGTCCTAATGAAATATTCTCTTGTTGAAAACTATAAAAACCAAGTATCAATACACCAGCATAAAAGATATAAATAATATATTGAATAAGACTATGTAGTTTATTTAAGAATAAACCTTGTTTTTCTTTATATAATGCAGTTTGTAGATAAATATCATAACTTCTTTCTCTTTGTCTTTGTAATAATGAAAAGTTTCTCATCATTAATTGATTTTCAATCAATTCTAATAAATGATGTTGATAAACAAATTGAGATTCTAGATAATTCTTATAAATCTCTTGAAGTGATTTTAAACGAATATAAGAAAGGACTCCAATAATTACTAACATTATAACAACAACTATTGACATATAAATATTTATTAACATCATTCCTATTAGAAATACAACAAAGGATAAACCATCTAAAAACAATCTTTCAAAACATTCTATATTCATATCACTTAAATCAAACAAACTTAATAATTCACTTTGTATATATCCTTTATCTTGATCGAAGAAATGATAAGGCAAGGTTAACATATTCATAGAAGATTGAAAGACATAATCTTCATCTATAGCTTTCTTTAACTTAATAACTTGAGTTGTCTTGATCTTCTCTAATGTTGTTTTGATAATTTCTATAAAACTATAAATAAGACAGATGACAATGATATAAAAGAACTTTGTATCTATTTGAATATAATCAATAATAATTTGAAAGAAATAACTACTACCATAACCTAGTATAGATATCCATAATCCCTTCATAATCAACGATATCACATGTTTTCTATATGACTTCATTGTTTCTAATAAGAAGCGATAATATGGTTTATATGTAAGTTCTGGGACTCTTCCTACATGTATAATCGATAACATTCTTAAGGCATAATGTTGCTCCATTTCTTCTTGATATAAACTTATTAACCCTCTTGATGGATCACCAATAATATACTCATCATCTTTGATTTCATATAATACAACATAGTGTCCAATGTTTTCATAAACCATAAATAAGATACAAGGTAATGTTACACTTTCTTTGATTTGATCAAGTGTTGCTTCATAAGCTTTAGATTCTATTTGATATGTTTTTAAACATTCAATCATACCTTTTAATGAAATTCCATTTTGATTTAATCTTGCTTTTCTTTTAATATACTTAACTTCTTCTTTGTATCCAAAATATTTTAAAATCATTAAGATACAATACGCTCCACATGCTTTCTCTTCATCTTGCATTTCTATTGGATATTTGTTCATATAAAAACCCCCTTACTTCTATATACATAAAAATAAGAGGTTTTTCTTTTTATTTTATAAACTTTTTAATATTTTTTTCAATTTTTCTATAAATTCATCAATATGTTCAGTTTCTATAACCAATGGTGGTAACATTCTTAAAACATTATCACCAGCACTAACAACAATAACACCATCATCTAATAACTGTTTTAAGATATCTTTTACACTTATTTTAAAGACAATCCCTTGCATCAATCCAATCCCACGATATCCTTCAATAACATCAAATTCTTCAACAAGCTCTTCTAATCTTTCAATTAAATATTCAGACATATCTCTGACATGAGATAAAATATCTTGTTGTTGAATAATATCAAAAACAGTTTTAACAGCACTACAAACAAATGGATTTCCACCATAAGTACTTCCATGATCCCCTGGTTCCATAGCTTTACTCAACTTTTCATTCGCTACAAATGCTCCAACTGGTACACCAGCTCCAATCCCTTTAGCAAGACATAAAATATCAGGTTTTATTCCATATTGGAAATATGTCATAATTGTTCCTGTTCTTCCCATTCCACATTGAACTTCATCAAGAATAAGACATATATCTTTTTCATCACATATCTCTCTTAATTGTTTTAAAAAGACTTGTTCACAAGGATTAACGCCACCTTCTCCTTGAATAGGTTCTACAATAATTGCTGCAGTTTTATCATTAATTAATGCCTTTACACTTTCGATATTATTAAGTGTTGCATAACGGACACCTTCAATCAATGGACCAAATGCTTCTTGATAATGAGCATTACCAGTTAACTTAACTGAACCAGTAGTACGTCCATGAAACGAATGTTCAAACGATATAATTTCACTATCAGCTTTATGATGTTTTAAATAATAATACTTTCTAACAAGCTTCAAAGCACCTTCAGTTGCCTCAGCGCCAGAATTACAAAAGAAGACTGCATCTAATTCAGTTGCTTTTTTAACTGCTTCAGCCGCTTCTATACTCACTGTTGTATAGAAATAATTTGAAACATGAGTCAATGTATCAATTTGATTTTTCAAAGCATCAGTATATGGTTTATAACCATGTCCAAAAGAATTAACACCAATTCCTGCATAGAAATCTAAATACTTCTTACCTGTTGTATCATAAAGATAAACACCTTCACCTTTTTCTAATACAACATCATATCTTCCATAAGCTTTTAAGAATGCTTTTTCCCCTCTTAAATATTCATCCATAATGTTTACCCCTTTATTATTTTATTTATGTTATATTAACATTTTTTAACAATATTGAAAAGACTTTTCCTTTTTGCATATACTATAATGGTGATAGTATGAAATATATGTTTAAAAGAATCAATCAACTTTTTTCTATTCTTTGTATAACCTTATTATTTATGATTATCCATTATCATTTATTTTAAAAACGACTCGTAAGAGTCGTCATTTTTTATAGTTATTTCTTTAATCCAAAACCACATTTTTGACAGAAAGCATCATCAGCCTTAACTTGTTCTCCACAATTAGGACAATGAATAACATTTTCATTTACAACTTCTTGAGGTTTTTCAGTTACTTCTGGAGTTGCTTCTTCAGCTGGTGCTTCTGTTACTTCTACAGTTGCTTCTTCAGCTGGCGCTTCAGTCACTTCTACAGTTGCTTCTTCAGCTGGCGCTTCAGTCACTTCTACAGTTACTTCTTCAGCTGGCGCTTCAGTCACTTCTGGAGTTGTTTCTTCAACTGGCGCTTCAGTCACTTCTGGAGTTGTTTCTTCAACTGGTTCTTGAGTTATTTCTTTAGCTGGTTCTTGAACAGGTGTTGCACTTTCAAATACTTGTTGTGTTGGAGCAGCTGGTGCTTTTTTCTTTTTCATTATTACAAAGACAATTCCAAGTAATACAACAGCTCCTGCACCAATATAAACAAAAGTCATATCAAACCCTTTTGATAGTGGTGAAGAAATTTCGATTTTTTGAACAGTACTTCCTTTAGCACTTAATTCAAGTAAATCAATAGTTACTTTATTCCCATCTACTTTACCAAAATTAGATTTTGCATCAGCAGGCATATTAATTATAACATTCATTTCCATACCCAATGCTTTTAATTTTTCTATTGAATAACCTGTTTGTTTTGTTATTTTGTCTGCATCCATTCCGCCAAATTGATTTCCAGACATAAAATCTTTAGCAAGAGTTAAAACAACACATTTCTTACCATCAATTTCTTTTTCACTTAAGAGAGTTTTCATTTCTGATTCTTTAATAGAACCAGTAATAGTCATACCTTCCCATTTAGAGCCATCAATCGTTTCAGACTTTGGAGTGATTTTCGCACCACTTGCAGCATCTCCCATACTTTCTTTCATTTGATCCATTAACTGTTGGCTTGTCATACCAGCCATTGTTAAAAACTTTTCTTCAACCATATAATCTATTTTCATGGTCATTTCTGTTGATGATTTAACCTCCATCTCAAGATTAATCTTCATACAACCTGATAAACAAATAACTAATGTTAATAATACTAATATCTTTGATATTTTTTTCATAAATTCCCCTCCTCATATTTATGTGTATCATTTTATCACAAATTTTGACAAATTCAAACACAATTCACATCATGCATATGATTTGAATTTTATTGAATAAGAGATATAATAGAAATAAAGAAGGTGAAGTTATGAGAAGAATAGATAATGTTGATGTAGAAATTATAGGTGGAGATATGGAGGACGTTGAGGTTTTAGAGTATATCTCACATATTAGGAATAAGTATAATAATGAAACTTTATTATCACTTAAACTCACTATTGATGAAGATTTTATTGATATGAACTACCATCTTCAACCCCACCCAGTTGAAAGAATTCGTAGAATAACAGGTTATCTTGTTGGAACATTAGATCGTTTTAATGATGCTAAGTTAGCAGAAGAACACGATAGAGTTAAACATTCATTATAAAGATGTTGACTTTTCAACATCTTTTTTTAAAAAAGGCTTTACAAAATTAGCGTAATCTTATATAATTCTACTTGTCCTATTTA
>JAVWHX010000065.1:0-11411 GCA_036639875.1 Coprobacillus sp. | reverse complement strand
TAACTCTTGGATCCATATATTCATAAAGTACACTTGCTGTCTTTAATGATGAAGATTTAAACTTATCATTAGAGAATGTTTGACTCTTTTCAATAACTTTATCCATATAGTCTTCATCACAAACAATAATTAATTTAGCTTTTGGTTCTTTTAAGAACTCATCAAAATCAGCAACTTGATAAGGAACGCGATCTTCCTTAGCTAATAATTGAATATGTCTATCATCTTTAGGTGCAAATAAGATTCCTTCATAAGGAATAGCAAAGTTTAAATCCATACCTTCATAATGTTTCATAATATCTTTGATTAATTCTCCATTTAATGGATAACTAGATTTATCAATATCAAGAATATAATCATAAATTTCTGCTCCACCTGTTCCAACAACAACATCAACCAATCCTTCAATTCCCCAAGGTTTTAATAATGTTTTGACACTATTAACATCTCTACCTGTTGATAAACCAAATAAGATTCCTTTTTGTCTTGCTTTCTTAATAACTTCTATAGTACGTGGTGAAACAATTCCTTCACTTGTTAATAAAGTACCATCAACATCACACATAATTGCTTTAACATCCATTTTTCTTTCCTCCTACATTTTTCTTTATTATAAATCAAAGTAAAGAAAAAGTAATGAAGGATAGCGGTAAATGGAAAAAAATTATCAAAACTTTTTAGCATTAGATAGTATGAATGAGAAATATTTTTCATTAATTGTTTAAAAAGTGAAAATTCAGATTGATAATATTAATTTAATGATATAATAGAGGACAAGGAGGAATGAAAATGAAATTAGGAATTGTAGGAAGTGGAATGATAGTAGGAGATCTTCTTTCATTTATCCATGATATAAAAGAAATTGAATTGATTCATATTTCAGGAACAAAACGAAGTGAAGAAAAAGTAAATAGCATTAAGGATGAACATCATTTTAAAAGATGTTCTACATCATATGAAGAATTATTAAGTGATAATGAAGTTGATACTATATATATAGCTTTACCAAATCATTTACACTATTCATATACATTACAAGCATTAGAAAATCATAAAAATGTTATCTTAGAAAAACCCTTTACTTCAACTATTGAAGAAGCAATTCACTTAAAAGAAGTTGCTGTTATGAATAATTTATTTTTATGGGAAGCTATTACAAATCAATATTTACCAAACTTTAACGAAATAAAAACTAAAATTAATGATTTAGGAAACATAAAGATTGTTGAATGTAATTATTCACAATATTCATCAAGATATAATGCATTTCAAGAAGGTAATATCTTACCAGCATTTGATTACACAAAAGCTGGTGGAGCTTTAATGGATTTGAATATTTATAATATTCACTTTATTGTTGGGTTATTTGGTAAACCAACTGATGTTCATTATTATCCAAATATTGAAAAAGGTATTGATACATCAGGAATTTTAATCTTAGATTATAATACTTTTAAATGTGTTTGCATTGGGGCAAAAGATTGTAAAGCACCATTATCAAATAATATTCAAGGAGATAAAGGGTGTATACATGTATCTTCATCATTAAGTGTAATCAATTCTTTTGATGTCTTGATGAATAATGGGACAAGTGAAAAAGTGAATATAAATCAAGATGTTCATAGAATGTATGATGAGTTTGTCGCATTTGTGAATATGTATAACAATAAAGATTATAAAACTTGTTATGAAATGTTAGAACACAGTATGATTGTGACCGAGGTTCAAACTATTGCCAGAAGAAAAGCTGGAGTGCTATTCCCAGCTGATGAATAAATTGGATAAAACATGTATTATATGTAATGAAAAATGGAATTAATTTGAATAAATAATTTGTAATGAACGCTCTATCTCTTTTATAAGAGTAGGGTGTTTTTTTGCTTGTTTTAATTGTTGTAAAAGTGAATAACTTTGAGGGAATGCACTCAAATATGTTATTCACTTCCAAGTCATTAATAAATCATCTTGATATTGAATTAAGCAATCTTGAATAAATGTATAAACATTAATGTGTTTTACTGCTTTTCATTTTCTATCACCTACATTCATTATAGTAAGGGTAATAATGAGTGTCAAAACATATTTTCCCATATAAACAAGATAATAAAATTATACTTATGATTTACAATAAGATAAAAGGTGATGTTATGGAATTAGAAAATATATTTACACAATATCAACAATTAAAGAACTTAATGCAACCCTATAGAAGTGCAATGAGTTTAGTTAAATCTAAACTAGAAAGTATTGATGATGAATTAAAATGTGCAGAAAATCATAGCCCTATTCATTCTATTCAAATGAGAATAAAATCTCCTGAGAGTATACTAGAAAAATTAACACGAAAGAATTTACCATTAAATACTGAAGGAATGAAAGAATTGAATGATATTGCTGGTGTAAGAGTCGTTTGTCATTATTTAAATGATATCCAATATATTGCACAATTATTGATTATGCACGAAGATATTCACTTGGTTAGAAAAGCTAATTATATTGAATATCCAAAAGAGAGTGGTTATCGTTCTTTACATTTGGTTGTAAAAGTACCTATATACTTAAAAGATAGAGTTGAGAATATTCCTGTTGAAATTCAAATGCGAACAATAGCAATGGATTGTTGGGCTACTCTAGAACATGAATTGTTATATAAGAATAATCATCAAGTCAGTGATGAAGTTCATATTCGCTTAAAAGAATGTGCTGATCGGATTGCAATTACAGATGCAGAGTTACAAAAAATTTATCAAGAGTTAAACAATTAGATATATTCACAAAAGGTGTAGAATGACTTAGGTATTCAACTATGTTATAATTTTTATAATAATTAAATCAAACTTAACTTTGGGGGATGTATGTAATGAAAAACTTAGATATGCAAAATCTTAATAAAAAGACAATGACATTTATTTCAAAGAACATATCTGTTGGAATGTCATTAGTTGAAGTTAGAAATTTATGTGAGTCTTTTATGCTTGATAATGGTGCTGATTCTTTTTGGTATTATAATGTAGGAGCTTTTGTGTTTAGTGGTGATGAAACAACAATCTCTATTTCTGGAAAACATTATCAAACACCTGATAAGATTATTCAAACAAATGATATTATAACGATAGATTTAAGTCCACAACGTTATAATATATGGGGTGATTATGCTAGAACAATTATCATTGAAGATGGTGTTGTAATAAACAAGGAAGAAGAAATACAGAATAATGAATGGAAGCAAGGATTATTAATGGAAAAATTTCTTCACGATAAATTGGTTGAAATTGCAAAGCCAGATATGACATTTGAAGAACTTTATTTTGTTATGAATGAGTTAATAAAAAATAAAGGGTTTATTAATTTGGACTTTTTAGGTAATTTAGGGCATTCAATTGTTGAAGATAAAGATCAAAGAATCTTTATTGAAAAAGGAAATAAAAAGAAATTATCTGAAGTCAGTATGTTTACATTTGAACCACATATTAGTATAAGTGATTCAAAGTTTGGATATAAACGTGAAGATATATATTATTTTGAAAATAATAAGCTATTGAAATTGTAGAAGTATATAGTTTTTGGAGGTTAATATGATAAACTTAAATCATCAAGATTTTAAACAATCAATGGATACATTGCCTTATCAAGAATATCAAATCAATAATAAGAAAATCATTTGGTTTTATGATGTTGATAATCATAATGCTGGTGAATTGTATTTAAATAATCTTTTTGTCTGTGATGAGTATTATCATGTCTTATGGAATATGGTAGATGTTGTTGGATATGATGATGTTTGTGTAGGCTTTCATTTTGTTGATGATCAAAGTTTTTATTTCAATATATTTATAGGGTTAGGTTTTATAATTGATATCAATACTTTTGAAATGATAAGTAAGATTATGACCAAATAAACTCTTTAATTCTTTATTTTGTATAATGTTAAAAAGTATGCTAAAATAGGGCAGGAAGGTGATAAACATGATGAGAATTGGACAGTCTATTGATATTCATCAACTTGTTGAAGGTAGAAAATTAGTTCTTGGTGGTGTGGAAATTCCTTATGAATTAGGATTAAAAGGTCATAGTGATGCAGATGTTTTATTGCATGCAATTATCGAAAGTATTATTGGAGCTATGGGACTTGGTGATATTGGGAAACATTTTCCTGATACTGATCCAAAATATAAAGGGATTTCATCAATGATTTTATTAGAGCATACTTATGAATTAATGAAACAAGAAGGGTATACTATAGGTAATATTGATAGTATTATTATGTGTGAAGAACCCAAGATGGCACCTCATATTATGAATATGAAAGAGAATGTTTCAAGAGTATTACATTGTGATATCACACAAGTGAATATTAAGGCAACACGTGGTGAGAAACTAGGTTTTGTTGGGAGAAAAGAAGGTATTGTCTCTCAAAGTGTTGTGTTATTAAATAAGGAAGGATAAATTATGGGAAAAGTAAGAGTAAGATATGCACCAAGTCCAACTGGACATTTACATATTGGTGGAGCAAGAACAGCATTATTTAATTATTTGTTTGCAAAACATCATAACGGAGATTTTATCTTCAGACTAGAAGATACTGATATTGAAAGAAATATTGAAGGTGGAGAAAAAAGCCAATTAGAAAACTTAGAATGGTTAGGGATTATTCCTGATGAATCACCATTAAAACCAGTAGAAAAATATGCACCTTATAGACAAATGGAAAGATTAGATATTTATAAGAAATATACTGATTTATTAATTGAAAAAGGATTAGCATATAAATGCTTTTGTACTTCAGAAGAATTAGATGTAGAACATGAGAAACAAGTAGAAGCAGGAGTTGCTCCTATGTATAATCGTAAATGTAGAAATCTAACTGCAGAAGAAGTGAAAGCAAAAGAAGATGCAGGTATGCCTTATACAATTAGAATAAGAGTTCCTGAAAATAAAACATATGAATTTGATGATATGATTAGAGGACATGTTTCTTTTGAATCTAAGGATATTGGGGATTGGGTTATTGTGAAAGCTAATGGCATTCCTACATATAACTATGCAGTTGTGATTGATGATCATACAATGGAAATTTCTCATGTTTTTAGAGGTGAAGAACATTTAAGTAATACACCTAAACAATTAATGATTTTTGATATGTTAGGGTGGGATGCCCCTACTTATGGTCATATGACATTAATTGTCAATGAAGATAGAAAGAAATTATCTAAGCGTGATGAATCAATTATGCAATTTGTTTCTCAATATAGAGAAGAAGGATATCTTCCAGATGCAATGTTTAACTTTATGGCATTGTTAGGTTGGTCTCCAGAAACTGAACAAGAAATTTTTGATCATCAAGGATTGATTGAAGCATTTGATGAAAAACGTTTATCTAAATCTCCATCTATGTTTGATAAAGAAAAATTAAAATGGGTTAATAATAGATATATTAAAGAAAGATCATTAGATGATGTTATTGCATTATGTTTACCTTTCTTAAATGAAGCTTATGATTTATCAAATCATGATGAAAATTGGGTTAAGGAATTGATTGCTGTCTATCATGATCAATTATCTTATGGTAAAGAAATTGTAGAACTTGTTTCTTTATTCTTTGAAGATGAATTAAACTTAGATGAAGAATCTAAAGAATTTATGCAAGATGAATCTATTCCTAATACTTTAAAAGTCTTTAAAGCACAATTAGAAGCATTAGAAGACTTTAGTAAAGAAAACATTCAAGCTTGTATTAAAGCAACACAAAAAGAAGCTGCAGTTAAAGGGAAGATGTTATATATGCCTTTGCGTATTGCGACAACTGGTATTATGCATGGCCCAGACTTAGCAAGTTCAATTATGTTGTTAGGTAAAGAAAAGGTATTATCAAGATTATAAGAGTAAAAAAGCTTATACAAATAAATTGTATGAGCTTTATTGTTTAAAGTTTTAAAAATATGGAAAACTTGAAATGTATATTTAGATATGCTAAGATATACTCGATGACAAAATTATCGCAAAATCATCAAGTTTCACAGAAAAACAGGAGCTGTCACTCCTGTTTTTTTGTGCTTGTCATTTACCAAAATGTCTATCAAGCCACTTGTTGATGAAATATGTAAAAACACTTACAATCAAACCAACTCCAATAGTCATTATAGCTGACATAACTATCGCTATCATCAAGTATCACCTCCTTCTTGTTAGGAGGGTAAATGACTTATATATTATAACATAGTTTGCATGTAGAAAAGTCTCAAATTTGTCTCAATTTTAGTATGAAAGATGACAATGATATGGTAATGTTTTGATTAAATATATATAATGGAAATATGGAGGGATGATTATGGGATTATTTGATAAATTTAAGAAGAAGGATAAACAAGGATTTAATCTTGAGTTATATGATGAAAAAGAATTGAACGAATTAGAAAATTATATTATAGAAAATTTTGGTGAATTCAAAGAAGTCTTTCATGAAATTGCATCACCAGATATTCATGTGGATATTGCGATTATAGAACCAAATGAAAAAGATGATTACTATAAACTAGTGACTATGGGTATGGGAGCTCATCGTATGAATGTGCCTAAAGAATGGGATGAATATCAGTTGAACTATGCTGAACTCGTTATTTTCTTACCTAAAGATTGGGTTATTCAATCTGATATAGAAGATAATTATTGGCCAATTCGTTGGTTAAAAATGTTAGCAAGAATGCCAGGGGATTGTGATACATGGTTAGGGTATGGGCATACTATTGCAGCTGGAGAGAATCATGAAACACTTTCTGATAATAATCAGTTTGAAGGAATTGGACTTGTTGAAGCAATGGATAAGAATAATGAAACAGCAATACTAATTATGGATAATAAGAAAGCTATTCGTTTTTATCAATTGGTTCCTTTGTATGGTGATGAAATGGAATATAAATTAGAATGCGAAGATATTGGAAAACTCTTAGAAAAGTTTGATGAAAAAGATTTATCTTTTGTAGTAGATATTCATCGAAGAAAGTATTAGTGAACAATCTAATACTTTTTTCTTGACTGTCCTTTTAGAGGAGGGTTTATAATCGTATCACCAATAAGGAGGAGAGAGAATGAAAGATATTATTGTGAAACATGCAAAGCAAGGAAACTTAAAAGATATAAGTGTATCGATTCCACGTAATAAACTTGTTGTATTAACAGGTTTATCTGGAAGTGGTAAGACAACATTGGCGTTGGATGTATTGTATCAAGAATGCCAACGTCAACACTTAGAAGCACTTGGATATCAAGGAATTAATAAACCTGATGTTGAGACAATTTTAAATGTATCTACTTCAATAGTGATTACACAAGGTGAAAAGAATACCAATCCTAGATCAACACTAGGAACAGTCACAAATATTTATGCTGATTTAAGAATGATTTATGAAAAGATTGGAATAAGAACATGTCCGCATTGTGGAAAAAGAATTAATCCTGCTCATTGTAAAGAAGAACTAGAAAAACATGATCATGATTTTACTGTTTATATGTATTGTAGTGAATGTGGAAAAAGAATGGAAAAACTCACAAGATCTCATTTTTCCTTTAATACAAGAGAAGGAGCATGTCCAAAATGTTCTGGATTAGGACAAGTCTTGGAAGTCAATTATGATAAACTTATTGATTCAAGTTTATCTTTATCTGATGGAGCTATAAAGTGTTGGCCGAAACAATATAAAGATTATCAATTAACATTGATGAAGAAGATAAAAACACCAATTCATTTTGATAAACCATATTGTGAATTATCAAAACAAGAGATAGATATTGTTTTAAATGGTAATGATGAGTATGAAGGTGTCATTAAGAACTTATATAGACGTATGGATGGACCAACAGGACAAAATCAAATTTTATCAGAATATTTTCATCAAGAACAATGTCCTGATTGCCATGGTGAAAAACTCAATGCAGAAAGTAGAAAAATTACAGCTCATGGCAAAAGAATCTCTGAGTTAACACAGATTTCTTTGCAAGAACTTTATGATTGGGTTGTGGCATTAAAAAAAGAAATAGGATCACAACAAGCATCAGTCTTTCAATATGTAAATGATTTAGAAACAAAGATAAGAAGAATTATTAAGGTAGGGATTGGATATCTTCATTTAGATAGACAGACAATGACGTTATCTGGTGGAGAAAAACAAAGAATGAAGTTAGCAGCGACACTTGATTCTACATTAATTGGGGTTATTTATATTCTAGATGAACCAACTGTAGGATTGCATCCACAAGATACACAAGGTGTTATTGAAATCTTAAAACAATTAAGAGATAGAGAAAATACAGTCATTGTGATTGAACATGATGAAGAAGTTATGAAAAATGCTGATTATATTATTGATATAGGACCAGGTTCAGGGAAACATGGTGGTGAAGTGATTGCTGAAGGAACATATCAAGAAATCTTAGATAATCCACAATCTATTACTGGACAATATTTTAGAAATCAATGTATACTTGATCATCAGCCAAGAACATCTCAAGAGTATATTGAGTTACAAGATATCAATATCCATAATATTCATCATATGGATATCCGTTTCTTAAAACAATGTTTTAATGTTGTGACTGGGGTTTCAGGGGCTGGTAAAAGTAGTTTGGTGTTTGGTTATTTAAAAGATCATTATCAAGATGAATCATTTGATCAAATGATTTGTGTGAAACAATCTAGTATTACAACAATGAAACGTTCGCTTGTTGTGACATATACAGGTATCTATGATGAGATAAGAAAAATTTATGCTTCACTTCCTGAGTCCAAAGAAAAAGCTATTCCAGTAAATTATTTTTCTTTTAATACCAAGGGTGGAAGATGTGAACATTGTGAAGGCTTAGGGACAATTGTTAGTAATATGTTATTCTTTGAAGATGTTGAAGAGACATGTCCAACATGTGGAGGTAAAAGATTTAAACCAGAAATATTAGAAATCAAATATCAAGGTTATTCAATTCATGATATTTTATGTTTATCAATTGAAGAGGCAATAGTTGTCTTTAAAGAACATAAAAAGATATCTCATATTTTAGATATGTTAAGTGATATTGGATTGAGTTACCTAACACTTGGTCAAGTGTTGACAACTCTCTCTGGGGGAGAACAACAAAGATTAAAACTTGCTGTTGAATTATTAAAGAATAAAGGAAAACATAATCTTTATTTAATTGATGAACCAACAATTGGATTACATCCCTTAGATGTAGAAAGATTACTTGTTTTGTTTGAAAGAATTGTCGAACAAGGAAATACATTAATTGTTATTGAACATAATCTTCAAATTATGAAACGAGCTGATTATATTATTGATTTAGGTCCTGGTGGTGGAATTGATGGTGGTCAGGTTATTGCTGAAGGAACACCACAAGAAATTGCAATAAATCCTTGCTCTATTACAGGGAAGTACTTATAATGTGAAGAAATAACATACTTTATAAAATGAGTATGTTATTTTTAAAAGTGTTTTTTTGACACAAAGATTTCATATTAAAGTAGTATAATGAGAATTGGAGGTGAACGTCATGCAGAATAAGATTATCACAAGTATTTTATCAATGTTTTTATTGGTAGATGTTTTATTGGTGTATCTAGCATTGACTGTTTCACCAATTAAATTAAAAAGATTGGTTTTTACATATGAGTATGGAGAAAAAATATCAACAGATGTTGGGTTTTATGTGAATGCAAATCCAACAATATTAAAGAGTGTTAAATTAAACCTTTCTCATGTATCTACAAATGTAGGGAAGTATCAAGCATCAATTGAGTATTCAGGAAAGAAAGAAACATTTGAAGTTCAAGTTGTTGATACAGTTAAACCGAAAGTTCAATTAAAAAAAGTTGAATGGAAAATTCAATTAGGTAAATCAATTAAAGCACAAGATTTAATTGAAAAGGTAGAAGATCAATCAAAAACATCTGTTTATTTTTATGATGAAGAAACAAAAACAAAATCTAAACAAAAATCATATAATCAAGAAGGTTCATATATTGAAAAGATTATTGTTGAGGATGAACATAAAAATCAATCAGCATCATATCGAGTGAAAATTGTTGTAGAAACAAATAAAGTCTTACCAATTATTACAGGGGCTAATGATATAACAATCAAAGTTAGTGAAGCATTTGATCCTTTAAAAGATATAAAAGCAACAGATGATATTGAAGGTGATATCACTTCAAGAATGATACATGAAGGTGTTGTCAATAATCAATTACCAGGTGTTTATCAAATCGTTTATACTGTTAGTGATAATGCTGGTAATATAGGAAAAGTCGTGAGAAAGGTTACGGTTACAGAATGATAACAAATATTTATATATTAATATGTGTGGCTATATTTATTTATATTCAATTTATAAGTAAAGATGAAAAGATTTATACAGCATTAAAGCTAGGGGCGTTTTATCCTCCTAATGTAAGAGAAAATAAAGAGTATTATAGATTTGTATTATGTAACTTTATTCATATTGATTTCTTACACTTATTATTTAATGTGTATGCAATGTATTACCTAGGAAATATGTTTGAATCCTTATTAGGAACAGGACAGTATATATTCTTAATTGTATGTTCGATGTTATTCAGTTCATTGATGTGTTATACAGCTTCTCAAATATCGGATCAACATGATCGTGCAATTACGTTAGGGGCAAGTGGAACTGTTTATGGTTTCTTTGGAGCAATTGTTGCATTGGGCTTGCTTTTAGGCGGAGTATATATGGAATTATTACAAAATTATATGAATGTTATTTTGATTAATATCATGTATACCTTGTTTAATAGACAAATTTCTAAGACTGGTCATTTAGGAGGTTTTGTTGGTGGGATTGTAGGCATTGTTTGTATTCTTGCAATGAATAAGTTTTTATGAGATTAATTATTGATGGAGATGCATGTCCTAATAAACAAGAAATCAAAGAATTGGCAATGAAGCATAATGTAGAAATGTTTGTCTTTATTGATTATGCACATGTGTTAGAAGATGACTATTATCAGGTTATTAATTGTGAAATAGGTAGTGATAGTGTAGACATGGCAATTGTGAAAAGTGTTCAAGAAAATGATATTGTGATTACACAAGATTATGGATTGGCTGGATTGGTTTTGTCTAAGAGAGCAATTGTCTTACATGTTTCTGGACAAATGATTGATAATAGTAATATTGATAGTTTACTGTTTTCCCGTTATGTTGGAGCTAAGATGCGTAAAGCATCACAACGCACAAAAGGTCCTGCTAAGAGGACCGATGATGTAAAAATAAGATTTTTAGAACAATTAGATAATTTATTAAAACGATAAGAGAAATTCTTATTGTTTTCCTAAATTCAAATGTCAACCGCACCACATGGTGCGGCTTTTTTGTGTATAATAAAGGAGCTCACCCGTCTAAAAG
>JAVWHX010000064.1:0-12146 GCA_036639875.1 Coprobacillus sp. | reverse complement strand
TGGAGATTATAGAACATAGAGGGGTTTTATATATGGATAAGAATTCGATTGTAAAAGCAGAAATTTTATCTCAAGCATTACCTTATATTCAAAAATACAATAATAAGATTGTTGTAATTAAATATGGTGGTAATGCTATGATAAATGAAGAATTAAAGATGAATGTTATTACTGATGTTTGTTTGTTGTCTGAAATAGGAGTTAAAGTTATTCTTGTTCATGGTGGTGGTCCAGAGATTAATGGAACATTGAAAAAGATGAATAAAGAAGCTAAGTTTATTAATGGTTTAAGATATACTGATGAAGAAACAATTGATGTTGTTCAAATGGTTTTAGCAGGAAAAACAAATAAAGATTTAGTTAAACTTATTATGCAAAAAGGTGGTAATGCAGTTGGTATTAGTGGTATTGACAATCAATTAATAAAAGCAGAGAAATATGATGCTGGTGTTGATCTAGGTTATGTTGGTGCTGTTAAAGAAATACGTCCACATATTATTTTTGATTTATTAGATAAAGGTTATATTCCGGTTATCGCAAGTGTTGGGATGGATGAAGAAGGTAAAACATATAATATTAACGCTGATACTGCTGCTGCTGAAATAGCTGGTGCATTACATGCTGAAAATATGATATTGGTTAGTGATATTCCAGGATTACTTAAAGATAAAGATGATGAATCTACACTTATTCCTTTGGTGACTGATAAAGATGTTCGTGAATACATTGAGGATGGAACTATTGGTGGTGGAATGATTCCTAAAGTGGATTGTTGTTTAAGAGCGTTGACTCAGAAAGTGAAAAAAGCTGTTATTATTGATGGAAGAATTCCACATTCTATTCTTATTGAGATGTTATCTAAGGATGGTATTGGAACAATGTTTGTAAAAGATGGTTATAAGGAGGAAGAAGCATGAAACATTTATTAAAGTTACAAGACTTAACAAAAGATGAATTGTATGAAATATTAGATCTTGCTGATAAGTTAAAGGCAGAACATAAACAAGGCATTCATAAACCTTATTTACAAGGGAAAACATTAGGGATGATTTTTACAAAATCATCTACGCGTACAAGAGTTTCTTTTGAAGTGGGTATGTATCAATTAGGTGGACAAGCATTATTTTTAAGTGCTAATGATTTACAACTTGGTAGAGGTGAACCTATTAAAGATACTGCAAGAGTTCTTTCTCGTTATTTAGATGGTATTATGATTAGAACATTTGCTCAACAAGATGTTGTTGATTTAGCTGAATATGGCTCTATACCAATTATTAATGGATTAACTGATTATTGTCATCCTTGTCAAATACTAGCTGATTTAATGACAATAAGAGAATTTAAAGGTAAGCTTGAAGGATTAAAGATGTGCTATATTGGTGATGGAAACAATATGTCTAATTCTTTAATTGTTGGTTGTTTGCTTGCGGGTATGAAAGTATCAGTAGCTTGTCCAAAAGGGTACGAACCAAATCAACAAGTCTTAGACTATGCTAAAAACTATGATTGTTTTGAATTGGTTGAAGATCCTCTTATTGCTGCAAAGGATTGTGATGTTGTGATTACTGATGTATGGGCATCAATGGGCGATGAGGATGAAGCAGAGCAAAGAAAGCAAGTCTTTGAAGGAACTTATCAGATTAATGATAAAGTCATGTCAGTGGCTAAGAATGACGCTATGGTACAACATTGTTTACCTGCTCATAGAGAAGAAGAAATTACTGAAAAAATCTTTGAAGCACATGCAGAAGAAATCTTTGAAGAAGCAGAAAATAGATTACATGCACAAAAAGCGGTTATGGTATTATTGATGCAAGATTAAAAAATAGCAATTCTCATTTAGGAGAGTTGCTATTTTCTTTAGTTTATATGGGGTATCATCTAGGGGATGAGATAAATGAAATGGAAATTTGTTTTAAACAGCAAGAATCCAATCATCATTTTCACTTGGATCATATGGAGCTCCATCCTTAATGATTAATGCAGCCTCATTTGTAGATTTGGCAGTAATGTTTCCCCATTTTGATTTATGAACATAATATTTTCCATTATAATAAATCATTGGAGCTAGAGCGTTACGAGCGGTAGGCTGTTGATCAGCAAACAAAGCAATCGTACCATCAGCGGTATAAAGAGGTTTCCAAGCCAACTCTTTAGGATCTGTTCCTGAGTATTTTCCTTGTTTAATCATCAAATCTATTTCCTCCTGAGTTAATGAAGGATATGTATTATTATATAATTTTAAATATTCCTCTTGAAGCCTATATGTTCTACCTGGTGATGTGGGATGTGATGAGTTATTATTTGGGACACTTTGAAGATTGTATTCAGTTTCAATATTCTTAAGAGCGTACATCATATCTACAACACTTGAAGGAATACCACCATCATCATTTACTATCGAATATTTATCATACTCAAAAAGAACTGTTAGACCATTTGGAGATTTATAAACGAATCTTGATATTTTGTAGTCAACAAATGTAGCTTCTTTAATGCTTCCGTCTACTTGCGCTTTTTTTAAAATAGCTTCTCTAATATTGGGTTTTGTTTCTGGTTTTTCACCTAAAGTATATAATCTCGTACCATAATAATCGCCAGCAGAAACACAAGCATACGCTTCATCTAATGCTTTTGCTTCATCACCAGTACTTAAATATTTCATAACTGAGGGAACAGCAACTGCCATCAAAACTGCCATAATCACAATAACAACCATAACTTCAATTAAAGTAAATCCTCGATTATTTTTTAGTTTTGACATACTGCTCACCTCCTTGTATAAAAAATTATACCACTAGTTTAAGCAATTGACAATTTCATTTCAAGAAATAAACTTTTGTTTTATAAAGAAATGCATTATACTAGGGATATGCAATGGAGGAAAACTATGGAAAACAGAAAATTTGAAAATTTAGACATTGATTCATCATTATTAGGGTTTGGGTGTATGAGATTTCCGTTATTAGAAAATGGTGATATTAATGAGGTAGAAACTGAGAAAATGATTGATTACGCTATTGAGAATGGAGTGACATATATTGATACAGCATTTCCATATCATAATGGGGATAGCGAACCACTAGTAGGAAGAATTTTAAAGAAGTATAAAAGAGAAGAATTCTTATTAGCTACAAAATTACCTATTTGGAAGATTAGTAGTCAAGAAGAAGCTAGAGAGGTATTTGAATCTCAATTAAAAAGATTAGATGTTGATTATGTAGATTTTTATTTATTACATGCACTTGATAGTGATAAATGGAAAAAAATTCTAGAATATAAGATTATAGATTTGTGTGAAGAATTAAAGGCTCAAGGAAAAATTAAACATTTAGGGTTTAGTTTTCATGATGAGTTTAATGTGTTTGAAGAGATTGTTCGTTATCATCCTTGGGATTTTTGTCAATTACAGTTAAACTATATGGATATGAATATTCAAGCTGGGCAAAAAGGTGTTGATTTGGCAAATGAGTTAAACGTTCCGTTAATTGTTATGGAACCAATTAAAGGGGGATCACTTGCTTCATTACCTGAAGATGTTACTGAAATGTTTAATACTGCTCAACCAGAATGGTCACTTGCTTCTTGGGCTCTACGTTATGTAGGAACTCTACCTGGTGTTAAGGTGATTCTAAGTGGTATGTCTACATTTGAACAAGTTGAAGATAATTTAAAAACATTCAATAATTATCAAAACTTAACAGATCAAGAAGTTGCTGTTGTAGAAAAAGTAGCAAGTACATTACATTCACGTACTAAAAATGGTTGTACAGGATGTGCATATTGTATGCCTTGTCCTTTTGGTATAGATATACCAAGTAATTTTAAATATTGGAATAATTGTTTTGTTTATGAAGATGAAGCTTTATTTAAAGGGAAATATAATCATTTAAAAGTTGAAGCAAAAGCTGCTGCATGTAAAGATTGTGGTGCATGTGAAAAGATGTGCCCACAACAATTACCGATAAGAGAAGACTTAAAAAGAGTAGTGAAAGACATGGAAGAATAATTTATTCTTCTTTTCTTTTTGATTTTGTTTTATAATGTTTCAAAGGGGAATGAACGATGATGAAAAATAAATTAATGAAGTTGTTTGTTTTAAGTTGTTTGGTCATATCTTTAACAGCATGTACTTCAACAAAAGATAAAAAGACAGAACAACAACAAGCAGTTTTAGATTCTATTCAATTAGAATTTAATGATATAAAAACAGTTGAATATGGAAGTGAGTTTGATACAAAGAGTCTTATTAAAGATAGCGATTATGAAGTTGAATCTAATGATATTGATACGAAGAAATTAGGAGAACAAATAATTACTTTTAAAGTGAGTAAAGATGGTGTTACAAAAGATTTTGAATATAAGGTTACTATTGTTGATACAAAAGCACCAACTATTACTCTTGCTAAAGATAAAGAAACTTTAACATATAATGCTTCTTTTGATATAAGTCAATATATTAAGAGTGTTAGTGATAACGTAGAAAGTAAATTAGAATATAAAAAATCAAGTGATGTTAAAGAGGGAGATAGTCAATATTATACTTATAGTGGTGAAGTGAATACAAAGAAAGCGGGAGTTTATAAAGTAAAAGTAATAGCTGTTGATTCATCTCAAAATAAAAGTGAAAAAGAATTGGTGGTAACAGTGAGTAAAGAATCAACAAAAGCATCAACGTCTAATAATACTACGAATAATGACACAACGTCTTCTAATAATGGATCAAATAATACATATGTACCTAATAAAAATAATAAAGTGATTGTGATTAATGCAGGACATCAAGGAAAATCAAATAGTTCAAAAGAAGCAATAGGACCAAATTCTTCTGTTATGAAGGCAAAAGTTTCTTCGGGTGCTACTGGGGTATCTTCACGTGTGACAGAATCACAAATGACTTTAGATATTGCGTTAAAATTAAGAAGTGAACTTCAATCAAGAGGTTATACTGT
The DNA here is from genome assembly GCA_036639875.1 of Coprobacillus sp. GTDB lineage: Bacteria > Bacillota_I > Bacilli_A > Erysipelotrichales > Coprobacillaceae > JAVWHX01. The sequence continues at coordinate 7,194 of JAVWHX010000064.1, read as the reverse complement.
TGTTATGACAAGAACAAGCCAAAATGTTAATATTTCTAATAGAGAACGTGCTGAGATTGGAAATAAAAATAATGCTGCTGCAGTTATTAGTCTTCATTGTGATAGTACAAACAATTCTAGTACAAGGGGTGCACATACAATTGCTCCCAAAAAGGGAAATCAATATAATCCTCAAATTTATAGTGCCTCATCAAGTTTAGCCCAAAAGGTTATAAGTTCATACTGTTCATCCACTGGTATTAAAAGTAGAGGAGTATCTTATCGTGATGATTTAACAGGCTTGAATTGGAGTACTGTACCTTCAATTTATATAGAAATGGGCTTTATATCTAATAGTACAGAAGATAAATTGTTATCTGATTCATCATTTCAAAAGAAATGTGCAACAGGTATTGCTAATGGTATAGATAACTACTTTAAATAAAATCACTAAATACTGTGATTTTTTATTTTTTATTAAAAAGAGTATAAATAATATCCTAAATGATTAATAAAATGAAGAATGTGTTTATTGAGAACATTAATTTTATAATTTGTATGCAATAATTGCTTATAATGTGTAGACTTTAAACAGAAAATAAACTAAAATGTAAACGTAATTTACATAAAGGAGACTAGGGTATGAGTGGATTTTTTGGAGTAGCATCGAAGAATGATTGTGTTATGGATTTGTTCTTTGGAGTAGATTATCATTCGCATTTAGGAACACGTAGAGGTGGTATGGCAGTATATGGAGAGAGTGGGTTTCAACGCTCTATTCATAATATTGAAAATTCACCTTTTAGAACAAAGTTTGATAAAGATATTGAAGAGTTTAGTGGGAGTTTAGGGATTGGGTGTATTTCTGATAATGAAGCACAACCATTATTGGTGAATTCTCATCTTGGATCTTTTGCGATTACAACAGTTGGAAGAATTAATAACTTAGAAGAATTGAAAGAAAAATGTTTTGCATATGGGAAAACACATTTTCTAGAAATGAGTGGGGGCGTTATTAATCCAACAGAAATGGTAGCGGCTATTATTAATCAAAAGGATTCTATTGTTGAAGGAATGAAACATGTTCAAGAAATTGTTAAAGGATCAATGAGTATTTTGATTATGACAAGTGAAGGGATTTATTGTGCAAGAGATAAGTTTGGGAGAACACCAGTTATTATTGGGGCGAAAGATGATGCTCAATGTGTTACTTTTGAAAGTTCAGCATTCTTAAACTTAGGATATAAACATGAAAAAGATTTAGGTCCTGGGGAAATTGTCTTTATGACACATGATTTTTTAAAACAAGAAAAAGCACCTTCAAATGATATGAAGATATGCTCTTTCTTATGGGTTTACTATGGTTATCCAACATCAACATATGAAGGATTTAATGTTGAAATGATGCGTAATCGTTGTGGGGAATTACTTGCTAAAAGAGATGATGTATCACCAGATTTTGTAGCAGGTGTACCTGATTCTGGTATTGCGCATGCAGTAGGATATTCTAATGCATCTAGTATACCTTTTGCTAGACCGTTTATTAAATATACACCAACTTGGCCACGCTCTTTTATGCCAACAAGTCAAGGACAAAGAAACTTGATTGCTAAAATGAAATTAATACCTGTACAAGAATTGATTAAGGATAAAAGTTTATTATTAATTGATGATTCAATTGTTAGAGGAACACAATTAAGAGAAACAACTGAATTCTTATATGAATCTGGTGCAAAAGAAGTTCATGTTAGACCGGCATGTCCACCTTTATTGTTTGGATGTAAGTATTTAAACTTTTCACGTTCTAGTTCAGAAATGGATTTAATCACAAGAAGAGTTGTTCGTGATTTAGAAGGAACTGATGAAGTGAGTTATGAAACTTTATTAGAATATACTGATCCAGATAGTCTTAAATATAAAAACTTATTAGATGAAATATGTCGTAGACTTAAATTCACATCGCTTAGATATCATCGCTTGGATGATATGATTGAATCAATTGGTTTAGAACCATGTAAACTATGTACATATTGCTTTAGTGGTAAAGAATAATAATAAAGATTTAAATGATAAGAGTCATCTTGTTGTTTAAATCTTTTTTTTGTAGACGAAAAGAGTTGCTTTTCATATATAATAGGAATATAGTGAAATTAGAAATAGTAATCATTACTATTTAGGAGGAAATAAAATGAAAGAGAAAAAATTAACAAATTCAGTAGGAGCACCAGTTGGAGATAATATGAATTCCGCCACTGCTGGAAAGAGAGGGCCAATGTTGTTACAAGACACATGGTTCTTAGAAAAGTTAGCACATTTTGATAGAGAAGTTATTCCTGAAAGAAGAATGCATGCTAAAGGAAGTGGAGCGTTTGGGAAGTTTACAGTAACAAGTGATGTTATCAAGAAATATACAAAGGCTAATTTATTTGATACAGTTGGTAAAGAAACTCCTGTCTTTGTGCGTTTTTCAACAGTTGCTGGTGAAAGAGGGGCGGCAGATGCAGAAAGAGATATTCGTGGATTTGCTATGAAGTTCTATACTGAAGAAGGAAATTGGGATTTGGTTGGTAATAATACACCTGTATTTTTCTTAAGAGATCCAAAGAATTTTCCTGACTTAAATCATGCAGTGAAAAGAGATCCTAAAACAAATATGCGTAGTGCGAAAAACAATTGGGATTTTTGGACTTGCTTACCAGAAGCATTTCACCAAATAACTATTACAATGAGTGATCGTGGTATACCTGCAAGTTATAGACATATGCATGGTTTTGGGAGTCATACATTTAGTTTTATTGATAATGATGGGAAAAGAACTTGGTGTAAATTTCATTTCAAAACACAACAAGGGATTAAGAATCTAACTGATCAAGAAGCGGAAATGTTAATTGGAAAAGATCGTGAAAGTCATCAAAGAGATTTGTTTGAAGCTATTGAAAGAAATGAGTTTCCAAGATGGACAATGTCAGTTCAGTTGATGGATGAAGCTAAAGCTAAAGAAATGCCCTTCAATCCATTTGATTTAACAAAGACATGGTCACAGAAAGAGTTCCCACTTGTTGAAGTAGGTGTGTTAGAATTGAATAAAAATCCTGAAAATTATTTTGCGGATGTTGAACAAGCAGCATTTAATCCAGGGAATGTTGTTCCGGGAATCAGCTTATCACCAGATCGTATGTTACAAGGAAGATTATTTGCATATGGTGATGCCCAAAGATATCGTTTAGGTGTTAATCATACAGCGATACCTGTTAATACAGCAAAATGCCCTGTTCATTCGTTCCATCGTGATGGATCAATGAGAGTAGATGGGAATTACGGAGCAACTTTAGGATATTCACCTAATTCTTTTGGAGAATGGGAGGATACACCAAGTGCTAAAGAAGAAGCATTAGAAATAGTTGGACATGCATATGAATATGATTATCATGAAGATGATAGTGACTATTTTTCTCAAGCGAAAGCACTGTTTGATATTATGGATGATGCTCAAAAAACTGTCTTGTTTGAAAATACTGCAAGGGCTATGGGCGATGCACCTGAAAATATAAAACTACGTCACATTATGCATTGTTATAAATCTGAAAATGCATATGGTGAAGGTGTAAGAACAGCATTAGGAATTGAAAAAAATGTATATGATGAATATATGAATACTGAAGGTAAAAAGTTTAGATAGTGAAAATCTTATTATTCATTTTAGGATTTATATGTATGGTTTTAGGTCTTATTGGTATTGTTATACCAATATGGCCTACAACACCATTTTTGATTATTGCATCTTTTTGTTTTTTGAGAACAAGTCAAAGACTACATAATATGCTTTATTATAATAAATATTTTGGACCTTACTTACAACATTATTATACAAAGCAAGGGATTTATAAAGAAGAAAAACAGAAAGTGTATATATTTCTATGGCTATCTGTTTCTGTTTCGATAATTCTAAGTCCAAATCTAGTGATGAAAATGGTATTACTTTTGATATTTATTTGCATTAACATTCATATTGCTTGTATAAAAACAAGGTCTAGAGAAAAAGTATCCAATTAGGATACTTTTTACTGTATAAAATGTTGTGCGATTACAATAGTTAGAATATTGTTGTTAAGTTTTGAATAGACACCAATATTCACTTTTTTATATGTTTCGTTAGTCATAACTTTATAATGAGTAGAACTATTGATAAGTCCTTGATGTAAAGAATTGACAACTTGAGATATACTAATATTATTTGAATTGATTTTTGTTTGGGCAAGATTTTCACCATGAGGGACTTTGTTGATATTAACGATATGAGTTATTGTGGTATTCCATCTACTGCCATTAGGACGAGTGTGTGACCACTTCTGGTATGCTTCTCTAGCTCTAAGATTTGCACTATTTTGTAGTGGAGTATACATTGATACTGGTAAAGATCTTTTCTTATTAATGAGAATAAGAAGATCTGTCTTTATTTGGTTGATTTGACTTGCTGATAAAAACTGGGAGTCATTTGAAATTTCTGTTTCTGTGATTGGAAGAACCGTTACTTCTTCTTTTTGTGTTTTTGGTTTTGTTAGATCTTTTTGTTTAACGTCTTGTTGAGCTGTTGATGTTTCAATATTTTGGGAATGAGGTTTTTTTATTTGTGTAACTGCTACATTCCTCTCTGGTTCTATATGAGTTTGAATAGGAATGTTAACTTGCTTAGGAGTTTCTTCTTTGTGGAAAAACTGATAACTAAAAATGAATAAAATGATTGTTATAATGCTGAGAGTGTGTTTCATAGGGCCTCCTTTTTTCTTCTCGCATTAAAGGATAAGTTATGAATATATTATAACACTGAGCAAATATAGTTTCAACATATATTTGCAAATAGTAAATATATATAATGATAAAACTTATTTTATAGATAATTGATGGTTACCATAATTTATTTAGGCTTTATATTAAATATGAAAAACAATTGCTTTGAAATACTATTCAATGGTAGAATATTTAAGCAAAGGTGATTATATGGATAAAACAAAAAAAATAGAACAAAGTATTATAAAAAAATATCGAAAAGAAATTTGGAGAAAGTTCGTCAAAGGTGTACAAGAATATGACTTGATTCAACCTGGGGATAAAATAGCTGTATGTATTTCTGGTGGAAAAGATTCGATGTTATTAGCGAAACTTCTTCAAGAATTAAAGAAGCATGGTAAGTTTGATTTCGGATTAGTATTTTTATCAATGGATCCTGGGTATAATCATAAGAATAAGGAAAAGATAAAACAAAATGCTGAAATTCTTGAAATACCTTTAGAAATATTTGAATCTGATATTTTTAATATAGTTGAAGGAATTGAAAAATCTCCATGTTATTTATGTGCAAGAATGAGAAGAGGATTCTTATATGCTAAAGCACAAGAATTAGGCTGCAATAAAATCGCATTGGGTCATCATTATGATGATGTTCTTGAAACTATTTTATTAGGAATGTTTTATGGATCGCAAGTTCAAACAATGATGCCTAAACTACATAGTACTAATTTTAAAGGAATGGAATTAATTAGACCGATGTATTTAATTGAAGAAAAGGATATTATTCATTGGTGTCAATATAATGAATTATCATTTATTCAATGTGCATGTCGTTTTACAGAGGAAATGGAAGAACTTGGGAAAGTTGAACATACTTCTAAACGTGAAGAAATGAAAAACTTGATTAAATATCTTGAAACTATGAATCCTAATGTAAAGAAGAATATTTTTAAGAGTGTTGAAAATGTCAATCTAGCGACAATTATTGCTTATAGTGATGAGTGTGGAAAACATTATTTTTTAGATGATTATGAGGAGAAAGAGTAATGGATATATTTTCTAGATTTGAATTATTGATTGGTCATGAAAATATTGTAAAACTTCAAGAAAGTCATGTTATTGTATTTGGTGTTGGAGGAGTAGGTGGTCATGTTGTTGAGTCATTAGTGAGAAGTGGAATAGGACATATTACGCTTGTTGATAATGATACTGTTTCAATAACAAATTTAAATAGGCAGATTATTGCAACTCACAAAACTGTTGGTAAAAGTAAGGTTTGTGCTATGAAAGATAGGATTTTAAGTATTAATCCAGCGTGTGATGTTTATATGATTGAAGAATTCTATTTGCCTGAAAATGCAGATCAAATAGATTTATTACAATATGATTATGTTGTTGATGCTATTGATACAATTACTTCTAAGATAGAACTTGCTGTTCGTTGTGAACAACTACAGGTTCCTCTTATTAGCTCAATGGGAACTGGTAATAAGCTAAATCCTGCAATGTTGGAAGTGAGCGATATCTACAAGACATCAGTTTGTCCTTTGGCGAAAGTTATGCGTAAGGAATTAAAGGTGAGAAGAGTAAAAAGGTTAAAGGTAGTTTATTCAAAAGAACTTCCAATTACTCCAATGCATTCTCATGAAAAAACAAATAAAAGAGCAGTTCCTGGAAGTACTGCTTTTGTTCCGGCAAGTGCTGGTTTATTGATAACGAGTGAAGTGATTAAAGATTTGCTAAAATAAGCAAATCTTTTCTTCACCTTTTTATAACTTCTATCATAATTTATAAAGAGGTGTATGAGATGAAAGAAGAATTTCAATATTATATTTATACGGAAAAAGTATTAGCAGATTTGTATCGTAAGGCAGCGGCATTGGCGACAGCGCAAGATGAAAGGGATGCATTATTAACCTTTTCTCAAGCAGCAACAAAAAATGCAGAGTATCTTAACTATCTTTATAGACAAGAATATGGAACAAACTTTGATCCAATGATTCCAGATACGGTTATACAAGGGAATTACAGATCGGTTATTGATGAAATTACAAAACAAGAAATCGCATCTTTCTTGAAATATCGAAAGAATACAATTTATCAAGATAATGTTGATGTTAAAGAAACAATGCTTTATATTTCTGATGTTAAATTAGGGCATATATTAAGTTTGTTAGGAATTTTAACAAGATTAAATGCGCCAGAATCTTAAAGGTATAATCATTATACCTTTTTAAATATAAAAAAACACAACCTAAGTTGTGTGTGTTGGTAATGGTGACCTGTACGGGATTCGAACCCGTGAGTGCATGCGTGAAAGGCATGTGAGTTAACCGTTTCTCCAACAGGCCATGGCGCTTGAAGTAGGACTCGAACCTACGACCGATCGGTTAACAGCCGATTGCTCTACCAACTGAGCTATTCAAG
>JAVWHX010000063.1:0-12202 GCA_036639875.1 Coprobacillus sp. | reverse complement strand
AAAATAGAATCTAAGAATTTAAATCTTTATTATGGTGAAAAACATGCGTTAAAGGATGTGAGTTTAGGTATTGCAGAAAATCGTATTACTGCATTTATTGGACCATCTGGATGTGGGAAATCAACATTTTTAAAGACTTTAAATAGAATGAATGATTATGTAAGTAGTGTAAATATTACAGGTGAAGTGATTTTAGATGATGAAAATATTTATGATTCACGTGTTGATACAACAGTATTAAGAAAGAAAGTAGGAATGGTATTTCAACAACCAAATCCTTTTCCAATGAGTATTTATGATAATGTTGCTTATGGTCCTAGAATTCATGGAATTAAAAATAAGAAGCAATTAGATGAAATTGTTGAAAAGAGTTTAAAGGCTGCTGCTTTATATGAAGAAGTTGCAGATAGACTTCATTCTTCAGCTTTAGGGTTATCGGGAGGACAACAACAACGTCTATGTATTGCTAGATGTTTAGCAGTAGAACCAGAAGTTATCTTATTAGATGAACCAACGAGTGCATTAGATCCAATCTCTACATTAAAGATAGAAGAACTTTTAATGGAATTAAAAGATAGATATACAATTGCAATTGTTACACACAATATGCAACAAGCTTCACGTATTGCAGACTATACAGCGTTCTTTTTAGTTGGTGAAATGGTTGAATATGGAAAGACAAGAGATATATTCTCATTGCCTCAAGATAAGAGAACTGAAGATTATATTACTGGACGTTTTGGTTAATGTTGTGTTTTGGTTAAAAAACAAATATAATGGAGGTATAAATAATGAGAAGATTATTTGATGAAGAATTAGAGAAGTTAAATGTTGATTTAACAAAGATGGCTTATCTTGTTGAAGTATCTATTGAAAATATGATTGATGCATTTAAACATCAAGATAAAGCTTTAGCTAAAGATATTATGAATAATGATAGATTGATTAATGATATGGAAAGAGCTATTGAATCAAGATCATTCAATCTTATTCTAAGACAACAACCAATTGCAAGTGATTTAAGAAATGTCACTTCTGCTTTAAAGATTGTGACTGACTTAGAAAGAATTGGTGATCAAGCAGCAGATATTGCTGAAATTATCTTAAGTTTTGAAGGTGAACATGCTTATCGTACTGTTGAGCATATTCCTACAATGGCTAAGAAAGCAAAAATGATGGTTCATGAAGCTATCGATGCATTTATTAAAAAAGATTTAACAACTGCTCGTATGGTTATGAAGATGGATGATGAAATTGACGCTTTATTCCAAGAAGTTAAACAAGAAGTTATTGATATTATTAAAGAAAATAGTGAAAGAATTGATTACTGTATGGATTTTATGATGATTGCTAAGTACTTAGAAAGAGTTGGAGATCATGCAGTGAACATATGTGAATGGTTAGAATTCAACCAAACAGGAACAATGAACGATCATAGACTAATCTAAGGGGGACAAGTATGAACGAGCGCATATTTATAATTGAGGATGATGAAAATATTCAAGAAATATTAAAGTTATCTTTGGAATCAAATGGGTATCAAGTGACTATTTTTGATAACGCTATTGATGCAATTATTGCCATTAGAGAACAAAAACCTGATCTTGCTATTTTTGATATCATGTTACCACAAATGGATGGTATTACGGCTGTTAAAAAGATTAGAGAAACTGAATCTCGTATGCCAATTCTTGTATTAAGTGCAAAAGATAGCGAACTTGATAAGATTAGAGGACTTGATAGTGGTTGTGATGATTATATGACAAAACCATTTGGTGTATTAGAACTTTGTGCGCGAGTTCGTACTCTTCTTCGTAGAGTACAACCTAAAGCAAAATCAATAAAAACGCCGACATTAAAGATTGATAAATCTACTCATACAGTTACACATAATAATGTATCTTTAGATTTAACTCATAAAGAATATCAATTGTTGGTATATCTTATTGAAAATCAAGAACGTGTTGTTGAAAGAGATGAACTTTTAAATACAATATGGGGATATGATTTTATTGGTGAATCAAGAGCTTTAGATGTTCATATTCGTTCTCTTAGAAAGAAATTAGATGATGATGGAGAAAAGTATATCAAGACAGTTCGTTCTGTAGGATATCGCTTTGTTGAGAAGGAGGATACAGATGACTAAATCTATCCTCCGTTATTTTATTATCATTGTTTCTGTTGCTTTATTATGTAGTTGTTTTTTATCAGTTGCTTTGATATCAGATAACTTATTAAATACAACAAAACAAGATATGTTATATTCATTAAAACTGATTGATTATGCATTAGATTATAAAGAACCTTTAGAACCACAAATAGACTTATTAAACCCTTTGGCTTATTCAGATCAAACACGTATTACAATTATTGATGAAAAAGGAACAGTTGTTGCGGATACAACAAGTGAAACAGTTGTAGAAAATCATCTTCAAAGAGAAGAAATACAATCTGCATTACAAGAAAATATTGGATATGCTCAAAGACGTTCTGAAACAACAAAAGAAAATCTTTTATATGTTGCTTATCATAGTCAAGGATATGTATTAAGATTATCAATCCCATATAATGGAATCATTGATCATCTCCCTTCATTAATCCCTGCTTTTTCAATAAGTATTGTTGTTTCTCTTGTTATAGCATATATATTATCAAGGAAATTAGCTTATACAATATCTAAACCTATTATTGAAATTAGTGAAGGATTAGATCATATGAGTGATGATTTTAGATTTGATTTAAAATCATATGAATATCAAGAGTTTAATGTGATTGTAGATACAATCCATAATCTCTCGCATAAACTGAGAAAGTCTATGCAGGAAGTGAAATTAGAAAGATCGAAAATAGAAGAAATCTTAAAACAAATGAATGAAGGATTTGTTTTATTGGATGAAAATTATAAAATCCTAAGTATTAATTCAAAAGCAACATCAATATTAGGAAATATGAAAGAATATGATTCATTTATGGATTATTTGTATTTCCCTGAATTAATTAATGCATTAAATAATAATGTTCTAAAGCAAGTTGTTGAATTGAAATTAGATCAAAGTGTTTATGCTTGTTATATTTCTAGAAGAAAACTAGGAACAATTTTATTGTTTGTAGATATTACTGCATCTAAGAAAGCAGAAAAGATGAGAAGTGAATTCTTTTCAAATGTTTCTCATGAATTAAAAACACCAATGACTTCTATTAGAGGGTATAGTGATTTATTAGCTCAAGGATTAATTCATGATGAAGACAAGAAACATGAAATGCTTGGTAAGATTCAAGATGAAGTAAATAGTATGTCAACATTAATTAATGATATCTTGATGCTAGCAAGAATTGAAAATATGGATATTAAACTTGATGTTTCACCAATTAAAATGCAAGGATTGGTTAGTGAAGTATTAGAGAGTTATGAAGTTGAAATTGATAAACATTCTATTCATATACATACTCAGTTTGAAGATGTTACTTATAATGGGAATCATCAACAGATTTATACTTTGTTAAATAATTTAATTGGAAATGCAATTAAATATAATAAAGAAAGTGGAGATGTTTATATTGTTGTTGAATCTCAAGGAGATGCAATTAAGATAGTTGTTGAAGATACTGGTTTAGGGATTCCTTTGGCTGATCAATCTCGCGTATTTGAAAGATTTTATCGTGTAGATAAGGGAAGAAGTAAACAACGTGGTGGAACAGGATTAGGACTTGCGATTGTTAAACATATCGTTTCTCATTATAAAGGAACTATCCAATTAAAGAGTGAATTAGATATTGGAACAAAGATAGAAATTATCTTACCACAACAGGAAGTTTAAAACTTCCTTTTTTTGTCTATACTGATAGTGGTGATAAATATGAATCAGTCATACTGGCAAAAGACAACACATAAAGAAGCAGAAAAAACAATAGATAATGACATATCTACGGATATTGTGATTATTGGAGGTGGGTTATCTGGAGTAGCGCTTGCATATCAGCTTAAAGATAGTCCTTTTCAAGTTATTGTTATTGAAAAAGATGAATTAGGGAGTCATACAAGTGGACATACAACGGCTAAAATAACAACCCTTCATTCAACTCTCTATCAAAAAATAACAAAGCATTATGATATCCATCAAGCATATCTCTATTATAAATCTAATTATCAAGCTCTTAATGAAGTTAAAGAAATCATTAAGAAAGAAAAGATAGATTGTGATTATAAGGAGAATAATGCATATATCTATACAGATGATCCTACCTATACATCAATCATTAGAAAAGAAAAAGAAATCTTAGAATCCTTAAGAGTTGAAACAATTCAAGATGATCAACATCTAGAGTCATTAGGTTTAAAAAACCAAGCTATCTTTCATCCATTAAAATACTTATATGCCTTAGTTGAAATATGCAAGAAAAGTGGTGTCCATTTCTACGAGCATAGTCAAGTTATCAATATTGAAAGAAAAGATGATTCATTTATAATTGATGTAAATGGATGTAAAGTTCAATCTCGATATTTAATTCATGCAACAAGATATCCTTTTATAAAGAAAAAGTTATATTTTTTAAAGTTGTTTCAAGAAAAGGAATATGTTGATTGTAGAGAAGAGTATAAGGATAATTGTAGTTATTTATGTATAGATCAAACAAAAAGTCGAAGACCATTAGAAGCTAAGAAAAGCATTATTATTGATAGAGATAGCAAGCAGTGGTTTGCTCAAGATAGTATTCCTTTAAGAGGTATCCCATATATAGGAAGACTTCAAAGATATAGTAATGAGTTTATTATATATGGATTTCAAAAATGGGGTATGACATTATCTCAAGTTGCAGCAAGATTAATATCAGATATCATATTAGAAAAAGACAATCCTTATGAAGACTTATATGCTTGTTATTATTTTTCTATGTCATTTATGAAAGAACATCAAAGTCAAGTTTATAAGAATACAAAGAAGGGTATGATAACTAATCGTCTTAGAAATGAACCTCTTCAGATATTAGAGAATAATGATGGTATGGTTACAAAAGTTAATCATAAGTTAATGGCTGTATATAAAGATAATCAAGGAGAACTTCATTATTTATCTCCTTATTGTCCTCATTTAAAGTGTATTGTTGAGTTTCATAAGAAAGATCAAACTTGGACTTGTCCTTGTCATCAATCTGTTTATGATGCTTATGGTAAACTTATAGAAGGTCCTAGTTTAAAATGTTTAAAAGAAATAGATATAGAAAATAAATAAAAAATATGAGAAGTCATACCTATATAAGGGTGACTTTTTTTAAAATGAAGTATCGTCATCTTATAGACAAGAATTATTAACAATAGAAATTGTAATAATAAGTAGATAAAAGTATTATTTTAGCGATGAAACTATTATAATATAACTATAGGGGATGATAGATATGAAATGTGATGTATGTGATACAAAAATACCAATAGGACAACATCAATGTCCAAAATGTGGATATAAAATGCCTATTAAGAAAGTGGGTACTTATAATATAAATTCTGCTTCTCATGAACATATTAAGAGCACTCAATATAGTAGTCAAAAAAGATCAAGTTCTTATACAACTCAATCACAAACTGATTTAAAATCAACGATTAATGAAATGAAGAAGAACCCAAAAGTAGGATTTGATTACTTAAAGAAATATCCAGCACCTAATATTGGTAAACCATTTATTTTTTTAATTGTTATATTTATGGTTTTTGGTGTATTGGTGCCAACGGTTGTAAATGTATTTAATCAAATTAATAGGAATGCATATGAGGATTATACTTTTCAGGAAGTTATTGATAAAGGGTATGATGATGGAACAGTACAACTTGCATTAAATTATGAAAATGAAATGTATCAATTATATGAAAAACTAGGAATAAAAGAGATAACAAGAGAAGAATATTGTAGAGATGAAGAAAAAATAGATGCTAATGTTTATATTGAAGGTTATTATGAAGGTGTTTTATATCGTATTTCTACTTCTTTTAAAGATAAGAAAATCTATTCAAATAATTTGTTTATATATGGTGATTCAAAAAAGAGTATTGTTGATGAATTTCAGGGGGATAAAACAATTATAGAAGAATTAGGTAAAAAAATGAATATAGATAGTATTGTTGATGATATTGAAAATGGCCGTAAAAGTATGGTTGAGGGTGAAGAGGAACAAAGAGATATGTTGGTTTATCAACATGCTGACCCCTATATTTATTTGACAGAGAGACAAAGAGATAATAGAGATATGTATCATTTTACAATTATGTATGATTTTTTCCTTAAGTATTAAAACCCATTTTATTGAAGTGGGTTTTTAAATATGCCTTTTCATAGAAATCATGTTTAAAAAGTATTATAATAGACATACATAGGGAGGTATTTATTATGAAAAAGATATTATCATTGTTATTGGTGCTGAGTTTTATGTTAGTTGGTTGTTCATCGCCAAAGAAAGCAAATGAAATGAAGATATTAACACCAAGTGGAGCACCTGCTTTATCTTTAGTTGGTGTTTATAAGGATGTTGTGAAAAATGGTGAAATCAAAATTGTTGAAGGTAGTGATTTGGTAAGTAGTGAGTTAGTAAAAAAAGATAGTGCTTATGATGTGGTGATTGCACCTATTAATTTAGGATGTCAATTAATTGCAAAAGGACAAACTGATTTTAGATTAGCAGCAGTAATGACTTGGGGAAACTTATATTTAGTGGAAAATGAAGCTGTTAAGAATAATACGTTAGCAGCATTTGGAGAACAAGCTGTACCTGGTAAAATATTTAACCTTGTTAAAGATTCTTCTGATATGATGAAGAATGCTAATGTAACATTTTATAATGCTGTGAGTGATGTTCAAGCACAAGTTTTAGCTGGTAAATGTCAATATGCGCTTATGGCTGAACCTGCTGCAACAGCAACTATAGCGAAAGCAAAACAAAATGGAACAACTGTTAAGAATGTGGCATCACTTCAAGACCTTTATCAAAAGAAAGTAGGTTCTAGTGAAGAAGGGTATCCACAAGCTGCTATCTTTGTAAAGAGTAAAGATGATACAAAAGATTTTTTGACTAAGATTGAAGCAAACCTATTTGGTAAAAAAGATGATGATTCTTTAATAAGTTTAATTGATGAGATTAAACCTGAAACATTTGGTGTTCCTAATGGTGTAATTGCTGCAAAAACATGGGGAAATCAGAATATTAATTATAAAGATGCTTCATTAGTTAAAGAAGATATTAAAGCTTTATTAAAACAGTTTAATATTGAATATAACGATGATATGTTAATTGGATAATGAAACATAAAATACGATTAGGTATTATTATAATACTGATATGGCAGTTAACTGCTTTATGGGTTGGAAAGTCAGTTATTTTACCATATCCTATTGAAGTCTTTTCTCAAATGATATCTATGTTAGGACAGATGTCTTTTTATCAAACTTTGTTTATAACAATTTCACATGTTGTGATAGTGGTATTTATAAGTGCTGTTCTTGCATTTTTATTAGCTTATATTGGATATCAAAAACCTCTCATTGATGAGTATGTATCACCGTTATTATCTATGTTGCAAGCTGTTCCGAATATTGCTTATATTATGTTATTGTTGTTATGGACAAGTTCTTTATATACAGTTTATATTGTTTTGTTTTTAGTTGTTTTTCCATTGTTATATAATAATTTTATACAGGGATTTAAAAGTATTGATCATGATTTAAGAGATGTTATCTTATTATATCACCCATCTTTCTTTGATAAACTCATTCATGTTTATTTACCATTAATTCAACCAAGCTTTCTTTCAGGAATGAAGAGTTCATTGAATTTAGGTGTTAAGGTTGTTGTGATGGCTGAGATTTTATCAGGATTGTCTTATGGAGTTGGTAGAGAAATCAATTTTGCTAAGGGGACATTTGATATGGTGAGTCTCTTTGCATGGACTATATGGTTAATTATTATGATTTTATTTATAGATTATATATTAAAAAGGTTTATTCGAAGTGCTGAATAAACCTTTGCTTTTTATTGAATATTTTTAGTAATATTGAATCTTTTTGTTGTAATGATAAGGATAATTCCAATAACAACTATAATTCCACTAATAAAGAAAATTTGGAAAGAACCTAGATATTGATAAATAGTTCCAAATGCATATCCATAGATTGCTTTAGCAATACTCATTGCAGCATTTAATAAAGTAATTGCAGTACCAAATACAGCAGGATTAACTGCTTCTTGAATGTAAGCTAAACTAGCTACTGTAGAACAAGCAACCCCAAAGCAGTGAACAATACTAATAGCTACAAAGACATATGAGTTAGGAATAAACGCATATGTGAATAATCGAATAGCCATTAAAACAGTCGCAAATAAGAAGAATTTCTTGTATCCCATTCTTTTTATCATTTGTGAAGCAACGAGTAAGAATAAGAATTCAGGTAAGACTTGAACAAATGTTAACCAACTGATTAAAGAATTATCTCCTTTTAGAGTTGTAATCAAATGGTTACCAGCATAAGCTCCTGAACTATCAACAACAATCTGAGTAATCATAATTAAAACCAATATAAAGATAAAGTTCTTATTTGTAATTAATTCTTTAAAGCTTCCCTTCTTAGGTTTCTCTTTTTCATCTTCAGATGAATCTGTTTTAGGAAAACTGAAACAGATTAATAAAGCAATTCCTAATAATAACATATAACTTGTAAATAAAGGACCATCTAATCCATAAATATCAGCTAAAAATCCAACAGCCATACTTCCTAACATATATCCTAAAGAACCCATTCCACGAATAGAACCATAGTTTCCATTTGTTTTCGCAGTATAATTCATTGTGATTGTATCAGCCATAGGCGTGGATCCTAATCTTACAACTTCTAACATTAACGCTAAAACAACACATCCAATATAAACAGTTTGTTTAGAATAAAAATATAAAATAACAATTGATGCTCCTAAAGAAGCCATTAATAATAGATTATATTTTCTTGTCTTATCACCAATAATACCCCATATTGGAATAACACAAACTCCAATTATTAATGATATAGCAGTAATTAAACCAATTTGTGATCCATTTAAACCAATGCTTTTTTCTAAGTAAACATTGATATATGGAGTAAAACATCCAACAGCTCCTATTAAAACAAAATAGAAAGCTTGAAACTTTATAATATTTTTATCCTTCATAATATTCCTCCCGTGACTTTATCATTATACAGTGTGTTATGTGAAAACGCTTTAAACTTTCAGAAATAGAAAAAATAATTAAAAAAAGTATCAAATTATGAGTAGAATGCATAGTTTAACATAATAGTTGTTAATATGTGACTATCATGTGACAATTTTATTATACTATAAAAAAGTATAACAGAAGGGATTGGGGGAAGTTATGAAAAAGATTATCAATCAATATTTAAAAAGGGATATGCTTATTTATTTAGGAATTATTGTAGGGGTTTATTATTTTGTATTTAATTTTGCGATTAGTACTTTTACTGGAACAAATATGTTTTTAAACATTATTTTGGTTTTTGGATACTTAGTCGCATTCGCTGGTTCAATTATATTGACAGTTGGAAGTATTTATTATTATTTAAAAAAATCTAAAGATATAACAGTTATGATTTTAGCAATTATTTCAGTTATTGTAACTGTATTAAGTTTATTTGGAATTCAATTTGTTTCAGCTTTAATTAGTCTTGGCTCAGGAAATTACTATTCTATTCTAGCTAATTATAATTCTTGGATTGCTGGATTAGGAATCTATGGTTGGGCATTCTATGTAGCTTATTTGGGTGGCATCTATTCTATAGTTTTATGTCTAGAAATGAAAAAAGTTATTCAAATACCAAAATTAAACAAATTATATAATCAAGATTCAGGTATGATATCAGAAACTGTAGTCAATGCAACACAACCATTACAAACAGGTGCGGCTCAACAAGTAGTGCAGTCAGGACAACCTGTTCAAGAAGCAGCTCAACCTATTCAACAAACAGCACAGCCTGTTCAAGGAGCGACACAACCTGTGCAACAGCCATATGTGCCACCCGTATCACAACAAAATCAGGCACCGAAAAAGAAGACTGGACTTATTATTGGGGCAGTTGTTGCAAGTTTAATCTTATTATGTGGAACTGGATATTTTGTATATAGTACTTTCTTCTCTTCAACAAGTGTTGATCTTGTTAAGAGTGTCGATTTGGAACTGACTGGTGATAATGGAAAAGGTTATGCGAAAATTTCAGCAACTAATGATTATGAAGGTGAAGATAGTAAAGTTAAAAGTTTCTTAAGAACTGTTTATTATACTATTGATGATAGTGGCGAATTTAAAAATGGTGAATTAGAAAACGGACAAAAAGTAAAAGTCATTGCTAAGTATTCAGAAATGAGTGCAGATAAAAATAATGTTAAAGTTATTAATGATGAATTTGAAGTTGAAGTTAAAGGTTTGATTGAAAGATATACAGATGGAACAAAGATTCCAGCAGATTTATTAAAGACTATGAAAGCGGATGCAGAGAAAAAAGCTTCAGCTAATATATATAGTAGTATACTTACAAAATATACAATTGAATTTGATTCAGCATACTTCGCAGATGCAGGAGAATACTCAAAACGTCTTATAATGGTTTTTAAAAGTACAACTGATCTAACTTCAGGAACAACAAAGTATATAGCTTATTATATAAGTAATCCGAAATCTGATTATAAATCAAAAGATGCTTATTGGTTTAAAATGAGTTTATATGATAAAGATTATAAACCAGTTAGCAAAAAAGAAGATATAAAGGCAGGCTTAGTAAAAACGTTCTTTATTAATGAAGGTTCACTAACAGAATTAACAATACCAGAATAAATATTATGAATAAAGAAGTTGCTCTTAGGAGTGACTTTTTTAAATGTAAAACACACTTTACATTCAATGTAAAGCGTGCTATACTATTCGAAAAGAAGGAAGTGACTGCATGAAGACAAAGATTAAGGAATTAAGAAAGCAAAATAAAGTCTCTCAGGATGAACTAGCATTAGCAGTTGGGGTAACACGGCAAACAATTATATCATTAGAGAAAGAGAAATATGTTGCATCATTAGTGTTAGCTTATAAAATAGCTAGGTACTTTGACTTAAGTATTGAAGATATATTTGATTTTTCAGAAGTGGAGGAAATATAAATGGATGAGTTTAAAAATATTATTAAAAAAAGAAAAAGTGCACTTGGTTTGTTTGTTTTAGGAATTGTTGTTTTAAACTTTATTTTATACTTTTTAGATTATAAAGAGTTTTTTAAAGGTGAACGTGTAGAAAGTGGAGTGAGTTTTTTAATAGGTATGCTTCTAGGTGTGAGTTTTCTTGCAATATTTTTAATCTATGAGTATGCAAAAGCATTAAAGGATGATCAACGTCTTAAGAAACTTTATATTGATGAGCATGATGAAAGAAAAGCATTAATTAAAGCAAAGATGGCTGAAGGAGTTCTTATAGCGAGTATTGTATTATTAATAATAGCTATTAATATATCAGTTTATTTCAGTCCCATTATAGCAATAACATTAATCTGTGAACTCTTTGTTTTAATATTTGTAACTTTAAGTTTTAAACTTTATTATAGTCGTAAATATTAGGAGGGAACTATATGATTAAAAAACTATCATACCAATGTTGGATAGGAATAGGTTTGTTATTGGGAAGTATGACTTATTTAGCTTATGAGGTTGGTTTTATTAGTCATAGTATTAAGTTAGGATTACTTGTTTTGGTGATTGTATTTGAGATGTTTGGTTTAATGAAATTTAAAAGATCATAATGAGTAGGGTTATAAAATATAGGAAAATAAATATTAATATATTTTTAAAAGTAGGGTTAATCTCTGCTTTTTTTTCTTTTAAAATTTGAAAAGAAATCGCTCTGTTTTTTCCTTATTATGTAAACATATATGTTATAATATAGATAACAAAGGGAGATGATGATATGAATTTTGTTTATATTTCACCAACATTCCCTAAAAACTTTTATCAATTTTGTGATCGTTTAGAGAATAGGGGTGTTCAAGTTTTAGCAATTGGGGATACTCCGTATCATGAATTAAGTCAAGAATTAAGAGATGCAATTGATGATTATTATCAAGTTTATTCTATGGAAGATTATGATGAAATGGTAAAAGCAATGGGATATTTTATTTTTCATTATGGAAGAATTGATT
>JAVWHX010000062.1:0-12913 GCA_036639875.1 Coprobacillus sp. | reverse complement strand
TCCTCTGCGGGATAAGACAAGTCTTTCTTGTGCACACCTTTGAGCATATTTGGGATCATATTTATACTTATCGAAGGGACAAGTCTCCTTATATCTCAAATCACAATGATTGCATACATAAGGAAAACGAAGAAGTTTCTCACAAACCTTGTGAGTTAGTCTTTTTTGAGGGTATAAAAGAAGTCTATTTCTTTTAATTTCTTTAGATATAGCAGTTGGATCGTAACCGATTATAAAAGCTATTTCTTTTAAAGTGACTTTCTTAGATAAAAAACTATTAATAACCTTTCTTTGATCAAATGATAAATGTTTCCAGTGTTTCATAATTATATTCCTCCTTTGTGTATCCACAAGGAAACATATTGTCTATTTATATTATACTCTCATCAGACTTATTTCCGCTAATATTTAAAAACGGACTTCCAAATGATAATTAACACAACTTTTTCTTTTACATCAAATAATTTATTTTTTCTAAAAATGAGAGTATAATGAAAAATAGGGGTGGGATTATGGATAACTTTTATAGAACAGAGAACATAGAAGTTTTTAGAAAATGGGTTTATTTTCAAGTTGTCAATGATCCACGGCTAACAATTGAACAATATGATGAAAGAACTTTTAAAATATTTTATAAGAATAAAGTTGCTAGATTTGTGATATGGCCAATAGGTGTTATCGAAGAGGCAGTTAATGAAGATAATGAGTTATTGTTTTATCTCCATTACCAATTTTATAACTTTCATTTTTCTAAAGATTTATTTTATCGTATGATTCATAAATTAACTGAAGAGATCACTCAAGATGAAATTCAGATATTATTATGTTGTAGTGGTGGAATGACAACTGGTTTCTTTGCTGAAAAGATGAATAAATATAGTGAGTTAAATCATTTGAAATATCATTTTAATGCAACATCTCTACATGATATTGAAAGTGTCTATAAAGATTATGAAATGATATTACTAGCTCCACAATTAAGATATAAAGTCTTTGAATTTACTGATAAATATAAACCGCATAAGGTTATGAGTATAGATCCAGTGACTTTTGCTACTTATGATTGTCAAATTTTATTAAAACAGATAGAGGAGGGAAAACAATGAGTGAAAAACAAAAAATGATAGATGGGCATTTGTATCAACCGTATAGTGATGAATTATATAAAGATAGGGAATATTGTAAAGGAATGCTTTTTGAATATAATCAATTAAGTCCTTTACAAAATCAAGAACATGATTTGATTTTGAAAAAACTTCTTCATTGTGAAGGAGAGTTATGTATAGAACAACCATTCTATTGCAGTTATGGATACAATATTACAATTGGTTTAAATTTTTATAGTGGGATTAATTTAACGATATTAGATAAAGCACCTGTTGTGATTGGTAATAATGTGATTGTTGGGCCTAATGTGAATATTTATACTGCTCATCATCCTTTTAATGAAACGCAAAGAATTAAAGGCATAGAATATGCGAAGCCAGTAACGATTTATGATAATGTATGGATTGGTGGAAACGTAACAATATTACCTGGAGTTAAGATTAATCGTGGTGCTATTATTGGAGCAGGAAGTGTTGTTACAAAAGATATACCTCCTTACGTTATTGCTGGGGGAAACCCATGTGAAGTGATTAGAGCTATTACATCAGAAGATATCCATAAAGAATGGTAAATAAAAAGTCGCATTAAGCGACTTTTATCATGATGGTTAAGATAGGATGAGTTTATATTATTTAAACTCATCTTTTAAAATTGAGTAATATAGTCTATCGATATATTCTCCATTTACAAAAAAGAAATCACGCCAAGTTCCTTCATATTTAAAACCACATTTTTCGATAACGCGTTGAGATGGAATATTCATTGATTTATGACTAATTTGTATCTTGTGCAAATTCATTGTATTGAATCCAAAATCAATAATTGCTTTTGTAGCTTCGGTCGCAAACCCCTTCTTTTGAAAATTAGAACCTATACAATATTCAATTTCTGCAAAATGATTATCACTGTTTACTAAAAAATATGCAATCTGACCTATACAATCATTATTTTCCTTAAGTATGATAGCCCATCGATAATAATCTTTTTTCTCATATGAAGAAATATAGGTATCTAATAATTTATTTACTGCATTCTTGGTTGTATATACTGGTTCAGCATATAATGATTGAACATTTTCGTCAGCAATCCAATTTTTTAACATAGTATCACTGTCTAAATAATCAAAGCATCTTAAGATTAATCTCTTTGTCTCAATCGTTTGTGTTCCTGTATGTGTTAACATTATATTCTCCTTTGTATAGAATGGAAATTATTTTAATATAAGTATATCATAGAAAACTATCTTAAAATAGAGTATATAAAAACCTTGTTCAATTTTTGATTAAACAAGGATTTCTATATATTTTATTTAGGCTTTTTTAATATCTGAGAAATTAATTAATTCAATGTTGTTATCTTTAATAAAAGCTTTCATTTCATCAGATAAAATTAAATCTAATTCTTTCATACGTGGTAAACAATAACTTGTCATGTCATATAATCTTTGATCAACATAAGCAGGATGACACATAAATTCAAGAACATCTTCATCTGTTTTAAATGCAGTTGTTACGAAATCATAGTTAGCATCATCACCATACATACGATCATCACAACGTACATACTCATAAGTATCAAGAACTTGTTCTCTTTGACGCATTGGTAAGTCATATTCTTTAGCTAATCTTTTTGCAACTTCAATATGCCAAGGTAATAAATGAACATGATGATGTGAATCAATATGTGTAGGCTTATGTCCTGCAATTTCGATATACTTTTCCATTTGTGCTTTCCATTCTACATATAATTCTTCTGGATCAGCATGTGGTTTTCCATCAGCATAATCTTTTGGTCTAATAAAATTCCCGTCTTTATCAGTATAAGATTTTGCTCCATCTACTAAAGGTCTTCCAACTGTTAATACAAAATGAATTCCAACTCCTAATTTAGGGAATTGTTTTGCTGCTTCAAGAGCAAATTTGGCGAATGGCATATTCATCATACATGTTGTAGAAGTTAAAATCCCATTTGCATGAGCCATCATAATTCCTACTGAGTTACCATGAGTCATTCCAAAATCATCAGCGTTCATAATTAATCTTTTAATCATTTCTTTATCCTCCAATATCTATATGCTCATTATATAGCTATACTTATAAAAAGTGAAATTATTTTCACATTATAAAAATAAATATTTAATTTATAAAATGTGTATGTCTAGTTTTCCACTTTTTTAATGCGATAGATACCCAAAATCCATATATTCCAAAAGTTATAATAGTAAGTAAAAACCAAATTACCCAATTACCAAATAAACTAACAGCACTTCCATCAAATACTAATCTACGTCCATCAACAACAGTATGTTTTGTTTCCCAATTATAGATTAAACAGATAGCCCAAGGAACACATATACCTAGTGTAAGTACACTAATCAGTATTCCTAAAATACGATAACCAATTAATTGGAAAAGTCCCCCATCAAAATAAGAATTATTCATTACATTTCCTCCTCAATATATCACAGAGACTGATTTTACATGATGTACATTGATATTACAAGAAGCAAAAGAAATGGTTGGTACTTTTATCAGTTTGCTATATAATAGAATAGAAATAAAGGAGTTGATAATCTTGAATATAAAAAATACAATCACTGGTTATACTGGGCTATATGGAATTGTTGCCAATCCTATAAAACATTCTTTTTCACCAATGATGCATAATACAGCATTTCAAACATTAGGTATTGATGATGTGTATCTTGCTTTTGAAGTTGAGGATAACAAGCTTGAAGATTTTATAATAAGTGTAAAAACAATGAATATAAAAGGATTTAATGTATCTATGCCATATAAACAAAAGATTATGGGTTATTTAGATGAATTGAGTGATGAAGCTAAATTATGTCAAGCAGTGAATACTGTTAAATATGATAATGGAAAACTGATAGGGCATATCAGTGATGGTAAAGGATTCTTTTTATCTTGTGAAGAAAAAGGATGGAATATTGTTAATCAAAAGGTTGTTGTTTTAGGGGCTGGTGGAGCTGCTAATGCGATTATTGTAGAAGCAGCACTTCTAGGTGCTAAGGAGATTATTGTTTATAATCGTAGTGATAAACCTTATATTAGGGAGTTGAATAATAAGTTAAATTGTTCTATACAACTTAAATCATTTGAAGATTTAGAAGAGTTAAAGAAAGATTTGGTTGATACATATTTGCTTATTCAAACAACCAATGTAGGGATGGAACCTGATGTTGATGGATGCTTAATACCAGATAGTTCATACTTATCTCATGATTTAAAGGTCGCTGATATTATATACAAACCTGCTCAAACGAAGTTATTAAAAATGGCAAGTGCTAAAGGGCTTGATTGTATGAATGGTGAAGGAATGATTTTATATCAAGGAGCTGTTTCTTTTGAATATTGGACAAATCAAAAGATGCCAATCAAGGAAGTTAAACAAGCTTTGGGAATGGAGTAAAATATGAAAGAGATTATAGTTGCTTCTACAAATGAAGGCAAGATAAAAGAAATAAGAGCAATGTTAAATGAAATAGGCATTGAAGTTAAATCTATTAAAGATGTTTTTGATCAAGAAATAGATGTTGAAGAAAATGGTTCAACATTTAAAGAAAATGCTTTGATTAAAGCTCAAACAATTTGTGATATGATTCATTTACCAACACTCGCTGACGATTCAGGTTTAGAGGTTGATGCAATGAATGGTGCTCCTGGAATTTATTCAGCTAGATTTATGGGACATGATACAAGCTATGATATAAAGAATCAACATATTATTGATATGGTTAAAGGAAAAGAAAGAGGAGCACGTTATGTTTGTGCGATGGCTTTGGTTATTCCTAACGAAGAACCTATTATCATTGAAGAATATTTTGAAGGTGAAATTAATGATAAACAAGAAGGAACTCATGGATTTGGATACGATCCTATTTTCTATGTCCCTGAACTTGGTAAAACTTCTGGGTCATTAACTTTAGAAGAAAAAAATCTTTATGGACATCGCGGCAAAGCACTTAGAAAATTATATGCTATATTAAAAAACAAGCCATAATTATTTATGACTTGTTTTTTAATTACCCGGACTCATAACTGGAAATCTGTCATACATGAACTCATTGGTATAATATTCATCCATAAGTTCACCAATAAAAGTATAGGGTTCTACACCATTATTTCGTAAAGCCATTCTCCCAAAAGCACTATATGTTATAATGATATCTATCATAAGTAGGATAACCACAACAATATAAATAGGATGTGCAATATGATAAGGAATCTTTTCTATCCACTTTGATATAAATGGATAAATAACTTTCATTAAGAATGTTCCTCCAATTCCCCAACCTATCATAAATGGAATTGTTGTACGTCCTGCAATATTGAGAAAATACCCAGTATAATTCCAAAACTCTACTCCAAAAACAACATCAGCAATCCAACTCGTTGCAAACTCAGTTCCTCCACCAATCAATGAAGCATATATAAGAGTTTTCCAAATACTTCGCTCATCATTGTGTTTCCCTAAAAAAATCACAAAAATTGATACACCTACTCCATATATAGGACTAAAAGGACCATAAATAAGGCCTTGTCTATCCACAACTTCATTAAATCTCACAAACCATAATATTTCCTCATAATATGTTCCAATTAAACAACCTATTAAAAAGAAAATAAAAATCTTTGCAAGACAATATCCTTTAGCAAAAATCTTTTCTTCCATAATTGACCTCCCCCAATGAACTCATTATAACAATTATTCTAAGGAATATAAATAAAAATGTCGGATTATCAGTATATTAATATTATCATTTATAGGTTTATATTTCTTATTTCATTATGTTGTGATAAGATATAAAAGAAATAATTATTGGAGGTAGAAAATGAACCATATTGTATTAGTACATCCAGTTATTCCCCAAAATACAGGGAATATTATGAGAACTTGTGTAGCTACACATTCAAAATTACATATTATTAAACCAATGGGTTTCTCATTAGATGATAAACAAATGAAAAGAGCAGGTTTGGATTATATTCAAAACTTAGAAATGCAAATATATGAGAATTGGGAAGAATTTGTTTCATTAAATCAAGGTGAATATCATTTCTATACACGTTATTCTAAACAATGTTTTAGTGATGCTGATTATACATCGAAGTCTGATCATTATCTTATTTATGGACATGAACATGATGGCATACCACATGATATCTTAAAAGATCATCTTGATGAATGTGTACGTATTCCAATGGATCCTGATGCAAGAAGTTTAAACTTATCTAATTGTGTTGCAATTGGAATTTATGAGACTTTACGTCAACAAGATTTTCCTAAGTTATCAAAAGTAGAAGTTCAAAAAGGTGAAGATTTCTTATATGAAGAATAGAAAAAAAGATATTGCTTTAGCACTTGTATTAACTATCTTTATTATCAGTTTTGCAGTTGTCGTAACAGTTTTCTTTAAACAACTTTATTATTTTGATATTGGTTATTTAGATATAGCAAAAGATACTGGTTTAAGTGTTGATGTTATTAAGAAGAATTATGATGTTTTGATTGAATATCAAAGTCTTTTTTATAGAGGAACACTAGCATTACCTGATTTTATTATGTCTACAACAGGTCGTATTCATTTTGAAGAAGTGAAAAGAGTATTTGAAGTTGTTCAATTGACATGTCTAATCAGTGGTCTTATAAGTGCAGTTATGATTTATTTTAATATGAAAGAAAAAGAATATCGTTTCTTAAGATTAACTTCTTTTTTCTCAATTGGAATACCAACAGTATTAGCATTCTTTGTAGCATTAGATTTTGATAAAGCTTTTGTTATCTTTCATAATATTGTATTTAGAAATGATTATTGGATTTTTAATTATCAAACTGATCCAGTTATTACAATTCTACCAGAATCTTTCTTTATGCATTGTTTTATATTGATTGTTTTGATTGTGAATGTTGTAAGTATTGGTTGTTATGTATTATATAAAAGAAAAGAGAGAAGTATTCTAAAATCATTGTAAAAGAAAGACCAAATATTATTTTGATCTTTTTTTCTTTATTATTTTTACAATCTCATACCAGTATACTGATATGAATGCAATGACTATGACAATAATCAATTGTATTGGAGTTAAAGGCATTAATTTTAACACTATATTTAAAGGTGTATATAATACAATAAATAATGCAACAATCGTACCTATCGAACTTATCCACATAACTTTATCCTTAATAAGTTTTTTAATAGAACAAAATGCATAATCATATTCAGAACTATTAACTTGAACCAAGAATAAGTTTGAAAGCATTAATATCCCAATTCCCATTGTTCTTGCTAATGCAGCATTTGAAACTTCCCCATCCATCACATATAAGTACGTGACAAAAGAAGCTACAAAAATGATAATTCCTTGAATTAAGCTTTTAAAAAGCATTTGTGAATTAACAAGTTTTTCTTGAGAGTTCCGAGGTTTTCTATGCATAATGTTTTTTTCGGCAGGTTGTCTTTCTAAGACTATTGAACAGGTAGGACTAATAACAAGATGCAATAAGACAATATGAATTGGTAGTAAGAAAGTTGCTGAAGGTAAGATTTTAAGCAATGGTGTAAATAATGATATCAGTGCAACAGGAAGATGAACTGTAAAGACATAACCTATTGCTTTACGAATATTATCATATATTCTACGACCGTCTTTAATCGCTTCTACAATTGTTGTAAAGTTATCATCTAATAAGATTAAATCAGCTGCTTCACGAGATACTTCACTACCTCTTTTTCCCATAGCTATACCAATATCAGCATTTTTTAATGCTGGAGCATCATTGACTCCATCCCCAGTCATTGCCACAATATCATTGTTTTCCTTAAAAGCTTTAACAATACGCATTTTATGTTCTGGAATAACACGAGAAAAAATGGAAACATTCTTTATAGCTTCTCTTAATTGATTATCATCCATCTGATTGATAATATCTCCAGTCATTATATTATCAGTATTGGGCATACCCATTTTTTTAGCAATTGCACTTGCTGTTATACCATTATCACCAGTAATCATAACTATACGAATACCTGCATTAAGACAATGTTGAATATCTTCTTTGATATTCTCTCTAGGTGGATCAATTAAGCCAATAAGACCACAAAATTCAAGAGAGCAGTCTGTAATATCTTTAGGAATATCTTCTTTTTGTTTTAATATTTTATTTGCTATAGCAATCACTCGTAAACCATCTTGAGACATTTTTAAGATTTGTGACTCAATGTCTTGGTGATCTTTATTATTAAGATGACAAAGTGTCAGAACTTGTTCTGGACTTCCTTTCACTGCAATAATAATCTGATTTTCATGTTCCCAAACATGTCCCATCATCTTTAAGTCATGAGTGAAAGGATATTCGTATAGGAATTGACCACTGAAGATATGGTCTTTGGTTATTCCTTTCTTTCCGCAATAAGCTAGCATAGCCTTTTCCATTGGATCATATGCATCAGTTTCACACCCAAGCCCCATTGTTTCACAAAGCATATTTTCATCTTTATCTAATGACCATGTTGTTTGCACTGTCATTTTATTCATTGTAATAGTTCCAGTTTTATCAACACAAAGTACAGATATTGCTCCTAATGTTTCGATAGCAGATTGTTTACGCACTAATGCTTTTTTCTTAGCAAGACGCCATGCTCCCATTGATAAAAAGACGGTTAGAATAACTGGAAAGTCCTCAGGAATCATTGCCATAGCAAGAGCGATACCCGCCAAAAGGCTTTCTACAATACGATCAATCAAAAGATGATCTGGTATATTTAAATATGTCAGTAATGTTACCAAAAGAAATAAAACAACTGCAATAGTTGCACAAAGTTTTACAAGCCCTCTGGTTTGTTTTTGTAATGATGTTTGTGTTGTTTCAGCAGAAACAACATCAATACCAATTTTCCCATATTCAGTTTCTGATCCTATTTTATCAACAAGGATAGTTGCATTTCCTTGAATAACAAGAGTTCCAGCATAACAATAGTCATTGCGCCAATAATTATCCGACTGGTCATGATAACAGTCGCTTTTCCATACTCCTTCTGCTTCACCAGTTAATGAAGATTCATCAATACATAAGTCATTACATTTAATGATAAATCCATCAGCTGGAATCTTCACACCTTCATGAATCATCATTATATCATTAGGAACCAAATCAGAACTCATAATTTGTTGTTCAATTTCATCACGTAAAACAATAATATGAGGAGCAGATAAGTCCTTTAATGCATTTAAAGTTTTGTCAGTTTTCCACTCTTGAATAATATCAATACTTATAATTCCTACAACAAATATTAACATAATTGAAGCATCACGCAGTTCACCTAAAAGAAAATAAATAGATGAAGCAACAAGTAATAAAAGAAACATTGGTTCACAAATAATATGAAAAGCTTTTCTTAAAAAACTCTCTTTCTTTTGAGTAGTTAATTCATTCTTCCCAAACTGTTCTTGTAATTCCATAGCTTTGGTTGAACTCAAGCCTGTCACATTTTGTTTTAAATTCGTCATAAAAGAATAATCCTCCATTTCCCTAGTAGGGTTTTATTGTGATTCTCTTATGGCACTTTCAAAAGTCATTGTTTCATAAGAATATAAAAATACATCTATGAAACAGCTACTGTCCCACAGATGTATGAAATATCATCTGTTGCCACAATAGAGTGGCCCGGCTTCATGCCTATAAGCATCGCCTGATCAGTTTGTACTGTTGACTTCCCACCTATGTCTAAATGGGATGCAGTGCAAAGAGATTGTCATATACAAAATAATTATTTTGTATCAATAAAGAAAGTCTAAATGCTTTCTTCACTTTATTTATATGCAGAAAAG
The DNA here is from genome assembly GCA_036639875.1 of Coprobacillus sp. Classification (GTDB taxonomy): domain Bacteria; phylum Bacillota_I; class Bacilli_A; order Erysipelotrichales; family Coprobacillaceae; genus JAVWHX01. The sequence continues at coordinate 2,954 of JAVWHX010000062.1, read as the reverse complement.
ATAATTTGTGTTCTTATGTTTATAGATTTTGATATGAACTAAAAATACATGACTATTGTTAATAGATTATATAGTTTTATTTTCATAATATGATAAAATAAAGATAGAATTAACGCGATATTAACAAAGCGTAAGTTAATTATCTTTATAATATGACAAGGAGGGATATTATGCCAGCTGGATATGCACATCTTGATTTTGGAAATCAAGTTCTTAAAACTTTAGATCCAAAGCTTCAAGAAGTTATTAATCAATATATTGATCTCTATCATATTGGGGTTCATGGACCTGATATTTTGTTTTATCATCAACCTTTAAAGAATAATGTTGTGAAGAGTTTAGGATATCAAATGCATAAGCATGAAGCTTATGATTTCTTTAATCAAAGTAAACATATTGTTAAGAAGAGTTCAAACAAAGAAGCTTCTTTAGCTTATATTTTAGGTTTTATTACACATTTTACTTTGGATAGTGAATGTCATGGATATGTTGGAGAAGTTGAAAGAACAAAGCATTTGACTCATAGTGAAATTGAATCAGAGTTTGATCGAGAATTATTAATTCACAATGGATTTAATCCACTTACGACATCTTTAACATCACATATTCATCAAAGTGATATGGTTGATAAAGTGATTGCACCTTTCTTTCAATTACAACCACAAGATATAAAAAAATCATTAAAAGGAATGTTAACTTATTTAGGTTTCTTATTAGCGCCTGGTAAAATAAAAAGAAACATTGTATTGACTGCTATGAAAGTTGCAGGCATATATGAAGGATATAAAGGTTTAATGATTAACTATGAAAAGAATCCTATTTGTAAAGATGATGTTGAAGAATTGATGAAGAAAAAAGAACATGCTATTCTTATCGCAAAAACATTAATTGATGATTATATGTGTCATCTTGATGATAAAGAACTTAATGAAAGGTTTAGGAGAAATTATGAATAATAAATTAACGAGATTAGAAAAGTTTTGGATATTGTATGATGTTGGAAACTCAGCGTTTATTTTATTAGTCTCTACAGTTTTACCTATTTACTTTAACCAACTTGCTTCTACTGCTCAGATTAGCCCAAATAATTCTTTGGCTTATTGGGGATATGGAGCCTCTATAGCAACTGCGGTTGTCGCAATTGTTGGACCAGTACTTGGAAGTATTGTTGATACAAAAGGCTATAAGAAGCCGATTTTTGCAATCAGTATGATGGTTGGGGTCCTAGGACTTGCATTTTTATCAGTTCCAAAATCTTGGATTGTTTTCTTAGCAATATTTGTTATTGCAAAAATTGGATTTTCAACAAGTATAATTTTTTACGATTCTATGCTTACTGATATTACAACTCCAGAACGTATGGATAAAGTTTCATCTAATGGTTATGCTTGGGGTTATTTAGGAAGTTGTATTCCTTTTATAGTAAGTTTAATATTTGTTCTTTTCTATGAGAAAATTGGAATTAGTTTTACAATGGCAATGGTGATTACATTTATATTAAATGCATCATGGTGGTTCTTACTCACAATGCCATTATTAAAAAACTATCAACAAGTTTACTTTGTTGATAAACCTAAACATGTATTTAAAGAAAGCTTTACAAGATTATTTAAAACAATTAAAGATATGAGGGAAAATAAAAAAGTATTTTTGTTTTTAATTGCTTTCTTCTTTTATATCGATGGAGTTTATACGATTATTGAGATGGCTACTGCCTATGGTAGTGCTTTAGGATTAGATACTCAAGGCTTATTAGTAGCGTTATTGGTGACTCAAATTGTTGCCTTCCCATTTGCCTTATTGTTCTCTAAATTATCTAAGATGTATTCTAATGCATCACTTATTAAAGTCTGTATTGTCGCATATACAGCAATCGCATTATTTGCAATTCAATTAGATAAACAATGGGAATTTTGGTTATTAGCTATATGTGTTGGTATGTTCCAAGGTGGAATACAGGCATTATCAAGATCATATTTTGCGAAGATTATTCCTCCTGAAAAGTCAGGGGAATACTTTGGACTATTCGATATATGTGGAAAAGGTGCAGCGTTCTTAGGAACTGCATTGGTTGGAATTATGACACAACTTACTGGAAAGATGAATTATGGTGTAGCAATTATTTCACTTATGTTTGTAATTGGATATTATATTTTTAATAAAAGTTTAAAAAAAATTGAAAAATAAAAAGAAAAATGCCTCTGAACTTTGTATATAGAAGTAAGGAGGTATTTTCATATATGGAAATCAATTTTAAAAATGATGTTTTATTTAAGTATGCTTTATCTAATGAGAAAGATAAAGATTGTCAGTTTTTATTAAAACTGATTATTGATGAAGTCATTGGAATCAACTATCAGTCTTTACATGTTATCAATCCTGATATTATTCCTGAAAGACTTCTTGATAAGGATATTATCTTAGATATTTTGATTGAAGATAATCAAGGCAGAAAGATTGATATCGAAATGCAGAAGTCTTCTTTATCTTTATACCTTTATCAAAGGTTTCAGTATTATGGTGCTAAACTGCTTTCTACACAACTTGATGAATCTGAACCCTATGATAGACTACACGCTGTTTATCAGATTATCTTTATTGATGATATTAATAAAGATAATCCATGTTTAAAAGAAGTTTATACAAGTCGAACTGATAAAGCCTTACAAGAAAAGAATAATCTTATACATCGTATTTATATCTTTTTACCTTATATTAATGAAATCAGAAAAGAGAAGACATATGAAGAGATGAGTTCATTAGAGAAGTTAATCTATATATTTGCAAACGGCATAGATGATGATATAATGGATATAGAAGAAGAGGTGATTAAGGTGATGAAGAAAAAGTTAGAAACATTTAAGCAAGATAAAGAGTTAGCTCATTATGCCATGCAAAGACAATTAGGCAGATGGGTTGTGGAAGGTGAAAAGAGACTTAAGTATGAAGAAGGA
>JAVWHX010000061.1:0-13230 GCA_036639875.1 Coprobacillus sp. | reverse complement strand
CATGGCGCTTGAAGTAGGACTCGAACCTACGACCGATCGGTTAACAGCCGATTGCTCTACCAACTGAGCTATTCAAGCAACATATAGTGCTTTAATATAATATCATACACCTATTACGAATGCAACCCTTTTTATCAAAAAAAAGAAGTAGTTTCCTACTTCTATACGAGTTCCCCGTTCTTTCCCCAATTCTCATATTCTTCAATAGTTAAATATTGTTGACTCACTGGGATACGAGTAATGATTTCTAATTCTTTACAAAGTTCTTTAACAAACTTTTGTTTTGATTCTAAATCAATTGTATGAAACAATTGAACTTGTATTTTCATACATTCTATATCTTTTCCTTTAAAAAACATTAATTGATTATCTTCAATATGAATCATTAAATTCTCTTCAGATTTATGAGGAAGAATACTTATTAATTTCCCAGATGTTTCTTTAATGAGTTTTTCTTGATTTAATGTTAATGTTTTTGTTGTTGTAAATCTAATAAATGGCATAATATATCCTCCTTGTCTCCTATTATATGCAGACATATTTATAAATATGTCTATTTGTTCATTTTATAAGTAAGATCTCCTAATATTTTTACACCTTTGATTATCTTTTCTTTTGAAGGTGTTGAAAAATTCATTCTAAAGCTATGACATTCTTTTGTATCATCATCTAAGAAAGCATTACCAGGTACCACAGCAACCATTTGTTCTAATGCTTCTTTAACAAAATTTTGCATATCAATATGAGTTGGTAATGTTACCCAAATAAACATTCCTCCAGTAGGTATTGTATATTCAACATCAGGATGAAATGATTTTTTCATTTCTTGAATCATTAAATCACATTTTTCTTTATAAATATTTTGAATCTTTCTAATATGTTCATCCATATCATAATCAGTTAAATATTTTGCCATAACACGTTGTGCCCATAAGTTAGAATGGACATCACTCGCTTGTTTTGCAACTGTAAACTTTTCTATGATTTCACTAGGCCCTATACAACATGCTACTCTCATACCAGGTGCTATGATTTTAGATAAACTTGCCGCATAAATAACCAGTCCATCTTCATCCATTGATTTGATTGAAGGTATAGCTTCACCCTCAAATCTCAAATCACCATAAGGATTATCTTCAAGAATTAAGACTTCATATTGTTTAGCTAATGCTAAAATCTTCTTTCTTGCTTCTAATGACATTGTCATCCCACTTGGATTTTGAAAGTTGGGTATAAGATAAATAAATTTAGGTTTTGGTTTTGTTTGTAAAATCAATTCTAAAGCCTTTAAATCTAATTGCCCATCTTTGTACTCAATTCCCTTTAAAACAGCTCCAAGAGACTTAAATGCATTCAAAGCACCTAAAAAACTAGGATTCTCACAAACAACAACATCCCCTTCATTACATAAGCACTTAGCTGCAAACTCCATGATTTGTTGTGAACCAGAAGCAATAATCATCTTATCGTTATCTTTTGTAACATTCTCATGACGATTAAAGAAAGCAGTTGCTGCATTTAGTAAACCTTTATCCCCTTCAGTAATTCCATATTGCAATACACTAATAGGATCTTCTCTTAAAATTTCAGCAGAAATCTTTTCTATTGCTTGAACTGGAAATGCTTCTGTCGAAGGATTTCCACCAGCGAAACTCATCATATCAGGATTTGCTGTTGCTTTTAATATTTCTCTAATTGCTGACGCCTTAATCGTAGACATTCTTTTTGTAAATTCATATTTCATTATAACACCCCTTTTTTATTATGACTATTATATCCTAAATACCTAATAATAACTAGATATTTCTTGTTTATAGTTATATAATAAATGTATAAAGGAGTTGATTTTATGCAAGTTATCTTTGTTGTTTTAAATAAAGTAGAATGTTTGGAAGAACTACTCGCCAGATTAAAAAAAGCAGGTATTGGTGGTGGAACAATCATTGACTCTACAGGAATGGTCAAGTCATTAGAATCATCTGATGAAAGTTATATTCTTGGTTCTTTACGTTTGTTTTTAGATAATAGTAGACCTGATAGTAAGACTTTATTCTTTATTGTGAATGATGAACAAGTGGATTTAGTTAGAAAAACTGTTGATGAAGTTTTAGAAGGTATTGATAATCACGATACTGGTATTATGTTTGGTATCCCAATCAGTTTTGCTGATGGATTAATGAAAAAATAACTGATATTCAAATCCTGAATATCAGTTTTTACTTATATATTTTTTTATTCCTAAACAAAAGAGTTCATATCTTCTTTGCGTTAAATCATCTTCTTCTTCTTTCCATACATCAAAAATAATTTGGGAATCCTTATGAATTAATTGACACAACTCCAAAGCTGTATAAGTATGTTTTATATTTAAAGATAACAAATCAATAATTCTTTGATCTAACATTTTATTATATTTATCTTTCTTTGAAATCCCTTTAATTACTGATAACCCGTCATCACATATTCCATTTTGACAACAATGACATGGTTGACAAATATCATCAGCATGAATGGTTAACCTCAATCCAATATCAGGATTGTTTATAATTTCATTGGCAACTTTATAAAAATCATGGCCCATTTTTTCATCAGGTACAAAGACTTCTATTCCTCCACCATATAACTTTATAATATCAATAAAATGATGTGGCTTAATCGTTATCATTTAATTAACCTTCTCTTCCCACTTCCCTTTTAATTGAGAAATGCGTTCTATACTTTCATTTGTGAAAATATCTTCTGGATCACTTGCTCCATCTTTTGCTAACATTACAAGTGAAATCCAGATAAGCATATTATAAATATTAATTGCTTTATTCTCTTTAGAGTTTTCAACTCTTTCGCTGGCTATCCATTCAATTTCTTTCATATGATTTTCTACGAAATCATCAAGTTCATTGATATATGTATAACCCATATAATGGAATCTTTGAACCAAACGTGATTGTGAAATTAATTCTGAATCTCTTTCAAACGGAAATTGATATTCTGAATGAAGATTTTCTAAAATACTATTAATTTTTGGAGATGTATTCACATACTGAATTAATGAGTTAGCATTAATATCAGTTTTTAATACTTTTTCAATATGAACAATTCCTTTATTATACTCATCGACTTCTTTAGCAATATGCACAAATTCTTCATCTAATAACTCTAAAGCAGCTGAAAGTCTTGTTAACCTTCTTCTAATATCTTTAGGAATTTCATATTGAGACTTATACCCTAATCCATGTTCTATTTCTGCCCAAGAGTGTTGTAAAGTTGTTCTAATCTGCATTTCAAAGATAATATCTTTGTAATCAGCATATTCAATCAATTGACATCGCTCTTGATTAAACTTTAATAATAAATGTAAAGAATTATATCCAAAATCAATACGATCATCATAATTCTTTTTTCTTTTGTCATTAACTTCAATCACTTCAAAAACCTCTTTGATACAATCAAAGATTTCATCAACATCATTTTCAAACAATGTAATAATACGACAAGCTACAACATCAGTAATCTCATTAATATCTTGATATTTATTCTTATATGTAATTTTCTTTAATAAAGCATCTTCACTCTTTACTCGAATAGACATATTAGAAATACGAAAATGATGACTATCTACAATACGTGTAAAGATATCATCTATATCGTGTTTTAATGCTCGATATATATCCTGATTATCATGAAACTGTTTTACTATTTTTTTAACAGCATTATGCATGTTATCACCCCATGACTTTATTATACGCTTTGAATATGAAATATTCGTGAACAAAATAGAGTAACAAGATTTCTCTTGTTACTCTACTTGAAATTCATCAATCGGTTTCCCTTTATAATGGACATATATAATTCCAATAATTCCAACGATCAAGAAAACAACAGAGGTCAATTGAGCCATACGAATAGGTCCAAACATCAAACTATCAGTTCTTAATCCTTCTACAAAAAATCTGACAATTCCATAAAAAACAAAATAACTAAAGAACTGTACACCAATATGTTTTTGAAATTTCTTAACCAGCAATATAATCAATAGAAAAGCGACAATATTACCAATTGATTCATATAAAAATGTTGGATGATGGTAAGCACCATCAATAAACATATTCTCAATAACAAAATCTGGTAAATGTAAATTCTTTAAAAACTCTAAAGAAACATCAGTACCAAAAGCCTCATGATTAAAGAAATTCCCCCATCTTCCTAATGCTTGAGCAATCAATACCCCAGGTAGAATTGCATCACCAGCAACAAGAAAAGGAATATTTCTTTTTTTAAAGAAGAAATAACTATATATTAATCCAGCAACTATTCCACCTTGAATGGCTAAACCACCATGCCATACAGCAAATATCTCTAATGGATTTGATAAATCCATATCACCAAAAGCAAAAGCCACATACCAAAGCCGTGCTCCAGCAATACCAATAAACAATAACATAAAGAAATAATCAGATAATATATCTTTATGATAGCCTAATTTTTTAAAACGATATTGGGCTAACAAATATGCAATCACAGCACCAGTAAGAATCATAACTGCATATCTTGTTATAGTAATTGGTCCAAAGGAAACAACAGTTTGGAAATCTTCAAAGAATCTCATTGAACTTGTTTACTCTTGATATTATCTAAAATTCTGTTTACAAATTCTTTACTAGAATCAAAACCAGAATCTTTTAATTGCATATTCATAACAGCTGCTTCAATAATAACAGACATACTACGTCCACTAGTAACTGGAACAACAATCTTAGGAATAGGAACAGATAATATTTCTTCTGTTGCATTTTCTTCTTCAATACCAATTCTTGTATATTCACGAGATGGTAACCAACGATCTAATTGAATAATTAAATCAACATTATCTTTAGGTAAAACAGAAGCAACCCCAAACATCTTAGAAGCATCAATAACTCCAATCCCTCTAATCTCTAATAAATTCTTTAAAACTTCTGGTGCTTTACCAATAATAGATTGACCAATATGATATAACTCAATAGCATCATCAGCAATCAATAAATGTCCTCTTTTAATCAATTCTAAAGCAATTTCTGATTTTCCAATTCCACTATCTCCTCTTATAACAACACCTTTACCATAAATATTCAAGAAGACTCCATGGATTAATGTTTCAGGAGCTAATGCTTCATCTAACGTACTTGTTAAATCAATTGAAACACGTCCTGTTGCTTGCGTTGTTTCAAAGATTGGAAAGTTTCTTTTCATTGCAATGCTTTTTAATATTTCTGGACATTCATATCCTTTTGCTATAATAATACATGGTGTTTCATCATTCGCAAGTTTAGAAAAGCAAGCCAACTGACTCTCTTTAGTCATTTCACGAACAAACGCCATTTCTTTTTCACCAAATAATATAATTCTTCTAAAATCAGTATGTTTAAAGAATCCTGCCAATTCAAAACCAGGTCGATTCATTTCTGCAACAAAAACTTCTCTTTCTAAAGCTTTATCATCACCAGAAACTTGTTTAAACAATGCTTCTTTCAATAGTTCTTTTACTTTTATCGATTTACCCATAATGTCCTCCTAATCCAACACTTTCTTAAGAAAACGTCCTGTATGACTTTCTTTACATTTAGCGACTTTCTCAGGTGTTCCAGATACTACAATTGTACCACCATTATCGCCACCTTCCAATCCTAAATCAATAATATGATCAGCAACTTTAATCATATCAAGATTATGTTCAATCACAATAACCGTATCACCTTGATCAACAATACGATTTAAAACTTCAATTAACCTTGCAACATCATGACTATGTAAACCCGTTGTTGGTTCATCTAATATATAAACAGTCTTACCAGTTGCTTTCTTTTGAAGTTCACTTGCAAGTTTGACACGTTGTGCTTCCCCACCAGATAATGTCGTTGCACTTTGACCAAGTTTAACATAATCCAATCCAACATCATGAATTGTTTGTAATCTTGAATGAATTCTAGGAAGATTTTCAAAATAATCTAATGAGTCTTCAATTGTCATTTCTAAAATATCATAAATACTTTTTTCTTTATATGTGACTTGTAACGTTTCTTCATTATAACGTTTTCCATTACATTCTTCACACGGAACATAGACATCAGGTAAAAAGTGCATACTAATACGCTTCATCCCATCACCTTGACAAGCCTCACAACGTCCCCCTTTGACATTAAAAGAGAAACGCCCCTTATCATATCCACGGATTTTTGCTTCTGGAGTTTTCGCAAATAAATCTCTTATTTCATCAAAGACTCCTGTATATGTAACGGGATTAGAACGTGGTGTTCTTCCAATTGGATCTTGTGATACTTCAATAACTTTATCAATATTATCCAATCCTAAGATTTCTTTATGAGCTCCTGGTTTTTCTTTAGAATGATATAACTTAGCACGAACTGCTTTACATAAGATTTCATTCACCAATGTTGACTTCCCACTACCAGATACACCAGTCACACAAACAAATGAACCTAATGGGAACTTCACATTAATATTCTTAAGGTTATTTGCTTTTGCACCTTTCACTTCAATAAATAAACCATTCCCTTTTCTACGTTTTGTTGGAACAGGTATTTTTAATCTTCCACTTAAATATTGTCCTGTAATTGAATTTTCATCATTTTCAATCTCTTCAGGAGTTCCCATTGCAACAACAGTTCCACCATGAACTCCAGCTCCAGGTCCAATATCAATAATATAATCAGAAGCTCTCATTGTGTCCTCATCATGTTCAACAACAATAACACTATTTCCTAAATCTCTCATATTACATAATGTTTGAATAAGTTTCTCATTATCTCTTTGATGTAAACCAATTGAAGGTTCATCCAATACATATAAGACACCTGTAAGACGAGAACCTATTTGAGTAGCCAAACGAATACGTTGTGCTTCCCCACCTGATAAACCACCTGCACGTCTAGATAATGTTAAATATCCAAGACCAACATTATTTAAGAAAGTTAAACGATCATGAATTTCTTTAATAATTAACTTGGCAATCTGTGTCTCAGTTTCACTTAGTTTTAATCCATCAACAAATACCAAAGCCTTTTCAATAGACATATCAGTAAATTCACTAATATTAATATCTCCAACTTTCACACTTAAAACTTGTTCATTTAATCTTCTTCCCTGACATGTTGGACATGTATGTTCAGCCATAAAAGAAGCATACCATTCCTTAGACCAAGAAGATGTTGTTTCTTCAAAACGTCTTTCAATTAAAGTTTTAACACCTTCAATATACTTTGTTGTTTTATTAATATTACCTGAACTTGATTCAATTTGATATTTAATTGGTCGATCAGAACCTCTTAAAATGATATTCATTTCTTTCTTCGTAAAATCTTTTAAAGGTTTATCCAAATCAATCTTGTATTCATCACATAAGATTAAGAATCTTTGCCATTCAATACGATCAGTACCTACCGATGTTTTAAAATAACGAATTCCTCCTTGATTAATACTTAAAGAATAATCAGGTATTAATAAATCATCATCAACTTCATTCTTAACACCTAAACCTTTACAATCAGGACAAGCCCCTAAAGGATTATTAAAAGAAAATAATCTAGGTTCTAATTTAGGTACACTAAAACCACAATGAGGACAAGCCAAATGTTGTGAAAACAACTTCTCAGTTTTATCACTTAAATTCTCTACAATAGCTTCTCCACCAGTTAACTTTAAAGCCGTTTCTAAAGAATCAGCTAAACGTGTACGATATCCTTCTTTTTTTACAATACGATCAATAATTACATCAATATTATGTTTTTTATTCTTATCTAAAACAATCTCTTCTTCAAGTAGTTTTGTTTCACCATTAACTCTTACTCTAATGAATCCATCTTTTAATAAATCTTCTAATAATTCTTTATGTGTTCCTTTTTGGTTCTTACACATTCTTGCAAGAACTTGTAACTTTGCACCATCATCATAACGTTCAATTGTATCAACCATTTGTTTAATTGTTTGTGATTCAATGACTGTACCATGAGTTGGACAATATGCATGACCAACACGTGCATATAATAATCTTAAATAATCAAAAATCTCTGTAACTGTTCCAACAGTTGAACGAGGATTGTTTGAAGTTGTTTTTTGGTCAATCGCAATTGATGGTGACAATCCTTCAATACTATCAACATCAGGTTTTTCAACCCCACCTAAGAACTGTCTTGCATAAGCACTTAAAGATTCAACATATCGTCTTTGTCCTTCAGCATAAATTGTATCAAATGCTAAAGATGTCTTCCCACTTCCTGATAACCCAGTCATAATAACAAGTTTATCTCTAGGTATTTCTACATCAATATTCTTTAAGTTATTGACCCTTGCTCCTTTAATAATAATTTTATCTTGATTCATACTTTTTCTTCAAACTCCTTAATATACTCTCTGTATTTAATCCTTGAAGCTGTAAATCATACGCTTCATTTAATATTTCTTTAAATAACGAACTTTTATCAAATCCATTTTCAATCAATATATTCCCATTTATTATAGGTTTAACTGCTTTATCTTTCAATCTATTTAACTTATCTTCAATAAATTCTTCAAATATATCATATTGTTCATAAGATACTCTACCACGCCCTAATTTATCACAGCGACTTATATAAATCAGGTCATTCATAGATATTTTATCATCTATCTTTTTAAGCAATCTTAAATACGAAATATCTTTAGCATTATTCTTTGCCATATTCATCAAATGCATATGATACATAATCATGGTAGAAATATATTCTCTTTGTTTATGTGATTGAATTATATTTACTTTTTTAAAGACTTCTACACCTGCTTCATTATGAAGTGGGGCATGTCCATCTGATGTTGTAACAATCGGTTTGCCAATATCATGTAATAAACAAGACCACATAAATGATAATGGTTCATCTGTTTTCTCTTTCATCAATGCAGCAACATCTATAACCAACATTGTATGAGTAAAAACATCACCCTCTGGATGATAATCTAATCTTTGAGATGTTGTGACAAGATCTTGAAGATAGAATGGTAATGCATGAATTTGTTTTAAGAATTCAAAACCTAATGAAGGTTTTGGTGACATCAATATCTTACAATACTCTTGATATACTCTTTCTATAGATAGATGTTCTAACATACCTGCTTTAACCATATCTACACATAAATCAAAAGTTTCCTTTTCAACAGTCATCTCAAATCTAGCAATAAACTGTGCAATCCTCAAAACTCTTAACGGATCTTCAATAAACGTTTCTTTATCAACACATCTAATGATTCTATTTTGAATATCATCAAGACCATGATATAAATCAATAATCTCTTGACTCTGATAATCAAACATCAATGCATTGATTGTTAGATCTCTTCTTAAAACAGCTTTTTCAATAGACATATTTTGATCAATAATAATATCAAAATCTTGATGTTTAACACCTGCTTTAATTTCTTTTCTAGGTAATGCAAAATCATAACCTTTCAATTTATCTAATTGCATAATCGCAAATGACTTTCCAAAAGTATTCACATTGCCATACCTAGATAAAACATCATATAATTCTTGATAAGACAAATGATAAACCTCTACATCAATATCCTTCTGATTATCAATACCCATAACCATATCACGTACTGATCCACCAACAATATAGACTTGGCCACCCTGATTTAAAATATCTTGAAAAATATCTTCAGCCAATTTATTTAACTTCATTATTTTTCACCTTTAAGTTCCATAATAATATCTCTAAGTTCCATTGCACGCTCAAAGTCTAATATCTTAGCAGCATCTTTCATTTGTTTTTCTAAATCATCTACAATTAATTTCTTAGCTTTCTTATCAGCTTTCTTACCTTTTTTGATAATTGAAGAAACATCCTCGATAATTTCTTTACCATGAATAACATCACGAATTTCTTTTTTAATTGTTTGTGGAGTAATATGATGTTCAAGATTATAAGCTTCTTGAATTTCACGACGACGATTTGTTTCATCGATTGCTTTTCTCATCGAATCAGTCATCTTATCCCCATACATAATCACTTTACCACTTGAGTTTCTAGCCGCACGTCCAATTGTTTGAATCAATGAACGTTCACTTCTTAAGAACCCTTCTTTATCAGCATCTAAGATACAAACAAGCGAAACCTCTGGTAAGTCTAATCCTTCTCTAAGTAAGTTAATTCCAATTAAAACATCATATTTACCGATTCTTAAATCTCTTAAGATTTCTGTTCTTTCTAGTGTTTTCGTATCTGAATGAAGATACGAAACCTTTAATCCTAATTCTTTTAAATAAGCGCTTAAATCTTCAGCCATACGCTTTGTAAGCGTCGTAATTAAAACTCTTTCGTTCTTTTCAATACGATTGTTAATTTCTTCAATAATATCATCTATTTGATTCTTTGTTGGTCTAATCTCAATAACAGGATCTAATAAACCCGTTGGTCTAATAATTTGTTCAGTCACAACACCCTGTACTTTTTCTAATTCATAATCACCAGGTGTTGCGGAAACATAAATCACTTGATTAATAATCTTTTCAAATTCTTCAAAACGTAAAGGTCTATTATCTAAAGCACTTGGTAATCGAAAACCATATTCTACTAATGTTGTTTTACGACTCCTATCGCCATTAAACATTCCTCTTACTTGTGGCAACATAACATGACTTTCATCTACAATCATTAAGAAATCATCTGGAAAATAATCAATCAATGTATATGGTCTTTCCCCAGCAACTCTCCCATCAATATGACGAGAATAGTTTTCTATACCAGGACACATTCCAACTTCTCTTAACATCTCTATATCTTGTCTTGTTCGTTGATCTAAACGTTCAAACTCTAACGGTTTTAATTCATCCTCAAAAACCTTTAAACGATCTTTTAATTCATCACCAATTGTATCACACGCTTTTAACATTTGTTCTTTACGTGTAACATAACCATATGCTGGGTAAATCGTATAACTAGAATAACTTCCTAAAACTTTACCAGTCAATGGGTCAGCTTCACTAATCCGCTCAATTTCTTCACCAAACATCTCAATTCTAATAATCCAACTTTCAGTATGTCCTGGAACAATCTCAACAACATCTCCACGAACTCTAAAAGTTCCTTTTGATTGTTCAATATCATTTCTTTGATATTGTCTATCGACAAGAAACATTAATAACTCTTTACGATCAATTTCTTCACCAACTCTTAATGAAAAAATCATTTCTTTATATTGTTCTGGATTACCTAATCCATAAATAGAAGCAACTGACGCTACAACAATCGTATCTCTTCTTTCTAATAAAGAGTTCATAGCTGAAGATCTTAACATTTCTATTTCATAATTTGTCTGAGCAGTTTTATCAATATAAACATCACTCTTAGGAATATATGCTTCTGGTTGATAAAAATCAAAGTTAGAAACAAAATACTCTACACGATTTTCTGGAAAAAACTCTTTCAATTCCGAATAAAGTTGTCCTGCTAGTGTTTTATTATGTGCCAAAACAAGTGTTGGCTTATTCACACTCGCAATAACATTAGAAACAGTAAAAGTCTTACCTGTCCCTGTTCCCCCTAAAAGAACTTGTTCCCTTTTTCCATTATTTATACCATTAATTAATTCCACGATTGCGGTTGGTTGATCTCCCATTGGAGAATACTCAGATACCAATTTAAACTTTTCCATTTCTAACACCACCTTTACTTAATAAGTTCAATTGCCTTTAAATAAACACTATCATCAATTTCTTGATAAATATGATAAGTCAAAACACTTAATAAAACAAAACTATCATTTTGTTCATATATACCATCACTCTTCAATTGATTATCTTTTTCAAATTCTTTTAAAACAATTTCTGTCTGTTTAGAAAAATACCCATCAGTTCTATCAACTTTATAACCTAATTCTTTTAACATCTCTTGCATGATTTTAATATTATTGTCAACTTGGTCATACTTATACGATTGCTTCAAGGTTTGATATGAAAAATCAGCTAAAGTCTTTTGTTTAACTTCATAATCAGGTTCCATCCCTTTTTCATGAACACATTCACCTTTAGGAGTTAACCATTTAGCTTCTGTATATTTCAATACTGAAGAATCAGTAAGAACTTTTTGAGTTTGAACTATCCCCTTACCATAAGTCTTCGTTCCAATAAGTTTATAACCTAAAATATCTTTTAATCCTGCCGCAGTGACTTCAGATGCACTTGCACTTTCTCCATTAACCAAGATATATCCATTTTTAAAACTATACTTCTCTCTATCTGTTGCTTTATAAACAGCGTCTTTCTTTCCTGTCTTATATTGAACAGTAAATAATGTTTTATCTTTTTCAACTAATAAATCTAAGATATTCTTAGCAGCTTCTAAAAAACCACCACCATTACTTCTCAAATCAATAAGCAAGTCTTCAACTCCTTGATTCTTAAACTCTTTAAAAGCATTTTCAACAACTTGTGATGTTTGTTCTCCAAAAGAATTAATTCTTAACAATCCAAATTTCTTATTATTAGATGTTTTCACTTCATAACTAGCTGAAGTATCTACATTCTTTCTCATGACATCAACTGTCTTTTCCTTGCCATCTCTTAATATTTTAAGAGTAGCCTTCGTATTCTCTGTGCCTTGAATCACTGATTTCACTTTATCAGAAGAATATCCAGCTATCGAAGTTCCATTGACATGCGTAATAAAATCCCCAGCTAATAAACCTGTTTCAGCAGCCGGAGTTCCTTTAAAACATTCTAAAATAAGTGCACTATTATCAAGCATTATAAAAGAAATGCCAATTCCAACAAAATTACCATTAATCGAATCAACCAATTCTAAAGCTTCTTTTTGTGACAAATATGATGAATATGGATCACCTAATCCAGACACCATCCCCGATAACATTCTTTCTTGTAATGTTGTTTCTAACCCTGTTACATCAACAAAAGAATCATTAATAACTGATTGTATTTGTGATGAAATATCTACCTTTTCATTTTGTTTTGATGTATTGGATACATGTGAATAGAAATATCCTCCCCCTGCGCCAATAACCAAACATAAAATACATGCAATAATATATAACGGTTCTCTTTTTAATCTTTTTTTCTTTTTATTTTCAAATTCAAAATTATCCATACGCCACCTCGTTTTCTTATTTTACCATATATTCCCCTAAATGATAACTAACTCAATCATTTATTTTTAAAACTTTTTTATGAAATTTTAATAAATAAAA
>JAVWHX010000060.1:0-13561 GCA_036639875.1 Coprobacillus sp. | reverse complement strand
CCCATGATTGTAACAACAGGAGCTCTATATACCAAATCTCCTTCATCATCAACAATTTGAATTTCCTCAAAATTAACTTCACTTACGACAACCTTCTTTTGAGTTTCATAACCATATTCAAGACAAATTAATTCTACTTGTTCATCATTTAATGATGAATTAATAGTAACCATTGTCCCAAGCATAAATAAAACTTTAATAACATTAGCAGGAGTTTGTCCAATTTTTTCTGCTAACTCTCCAACGGTAATCCCATCTTCATATTCTACTATTCCATCACCAATAATTTTTTCTTCTTGCTTAACTGGAATATTAGAAATCAACTTCTTCTTTTGTTGATTACCTTTTCTTTTCGTTGAAGTATTCTTTTTTGCCATAATCTCAACCTCCTAGCTTTGATTTGATTTTACTTGCAAAACCTCTATCTTTTATGCCTATAACTACTCGATTTGATTTTCCAATAGCCTTAGACAAATCATCTACATTTCCAATAATTAAATAATCAACTTTATAAAATTGACATTTATCAGAATATTTCTTCTTTGTATTATCACTTGCATCCTCAGCAATTAAAACAAAAGAAACTTGATTATTTCTAATATCTTTTAATAAAATATCACCACAAGTAATCTTTCTAGCTCGAGCAGCAAGCCCTAACAAAGATAATACATCATCATTTAACATAATTTTTCAATTCCTCATAAATAGAATCAGGAATCTCAACTTCTAAAGAACGTTTTAGAACAGCTTTCTTTTTTGCAATTTCAATTGCTTCTAAACTTCTCTTAAGATAAGCCCCTCTTCCATTCATTTTTCCTGTTGGATCAACGCAAACTTCTCCCTCTTTATTTCTTACAACTCTAATTAAATCTTTTTTAGGAAGTTGCTCTTGTGTCGCAACACATTTTCTTAAAGGTATTTTTTTCATGAAATCCACCTCTATTTTTCATCATAATATTTATCAAATTCATCATAATCAATATCTTCATCATAACGAGAATCATAATCTTCGTATTCATCTTCTTCGTCATCATTATCATCGATTTTTGCTTTCTTAATAACCTTAACTTTTTCAGCTACTTCTTCAACAATAACTTCTTCAACATCATTATCTTCAATAACTTCATCTTCGATAATATCAGCAGTCACTTCTTCAGCAACAATTTCATCTTCAAAAACTTCTTCAATTTCTTCGAAAGTTTCTTCAATTTCATTAACTTCTTCAACGATTTCTTCTGGAACAATTTCTTCAATGATAGGTTCTTCAACGATTTCTTCTTGCTTGATCATTTCCTCTTCAAATGCTTTTTCAAAGTCATTATCAATAGCAACGATAATTCCATCATTTTGAGCTTCACTCATTGATTTAATATCAATTTTCCATCCAGTTAATCTTACTGCAAGTCTTGCATTTTGACCTCTTTTACCAATTGCTAATGATAATTGGTTATCTGGAACAATAACAAGCGCACTATGATCACTTTCGTTAACTGTTACTTTCACAACTTCTGATGGTGATAAAGCATGAGAAATAAAGACAACAGGATCTGCATCCCATTCAATAATATCAATCATTTCACCACTTAATTCACTAACAACATTTCTTACACGACTTCCTTTAGGTCCAACACATGAACCAATTGGATCAATGTTGTCATTAGAAGTATGAACAGCAATCTTGCTTCTTTCACCAGCTTCTCTAGATACAGATTTGATTTCTACAGTTCCATCATATATTTCAGGAACTTCCATTTCAAACAATCTCTTTACTAAACCAGGTTCAGTTCTAGACACACCGATATGAGTACCTTTAGTACTTCTTTCAACATCATTAACATAAACTTTTAAATGTTGACCTTCATAAATCTTTTCACCAGGAATTTGTTGATTAGATGGTAATAATGCACCAGTTCTACCAATATTAATAATCGCAAATCTTTCTTCAACACGATCAACAACACCAGTCACTATATCATCTTTTTTGTCAATAAATTCATTGTATAAAGTTTCTTTTTCAGCTTCTCTAATCTTTTGTTTTAATAATTGTTTTGTTTGAATTGCTGCTAAACGTCCAAAAATTTCAGGATCAATTTCAGTAACAACTTCATCACCAACTTGATATTTAGGATTAATCATTTGAGCTTCTTCAATTGACAACTCAAAATCTTCATCATTAACATCATCAACAACATGTTTGATTTCAAACAAACGTATTTTACCGCTATTCTCATGAATATCTACTTTAACAATAGATTCAGTTCCAGCGTAGTTCTTTTTATAAGATTTTTCTAAAGCTTCTTTTAAAGCATCTAAAACAACTTCTTTTTTAATTCCTTTTTCACTTTCTAATAACTCTAAAGCTTGAATAAATTTCTTACTAGCCATTATTCTTTTCCTCCTTAAAACTGAACAGCTAATCTAATAAAAGCAATATCTTCATAATCAACAGTACATTTCTTCTTAATATTCTTTACCAAATATTGAATTTCAATCGTTTGATTCTCAACATTTAGAATTGTACCATACACATCTTCCATACCTTGAGTTGGTTTTTTAAATTGAATATAGACATATTCACCAATAGACTGAATAACCTTATCTAACGTCTTTAATGGTTTTTCTGCACCTGGAGAAGAAACTTCTAAATAGTACTCATTTTTAATAATATCTTTCTCATCCATCAATTGACTTATTTCTTCACTTGCATTTACACAAGTATCCATATCCAAATGACCATTATTTTTTTCAATAAAAATTCTCAAATACCATTCATTGTTTTCTTGAACATATTCAATATCATCTAAATAAACATCATGTCTATCTAATATTGGTTCAATTAATTTTGTGATTTCTTCTAACATATGCTCCTCCATTTACAAATATAAACGAGAGGGTTTCCCCTCTCGCAAATCACTTATTACTCATACACTATAGCACAGTCTATGTGAAAAAACAATGCTTTCATCAGTTTTTTTGACCATTATCTATAAATCAAATAAAGATAATTGGTTTTCATCTGACATATTATCAAATACCCCAATCTTCGTTAAGAAATCAATTTGAGTATTGTTTAACTTTGTTCTTCTAATAACATCTTCTTTTGACAAGAAAGGATTTTGTTTTCTAGCTTCAAGAACACTATCACCAACTGCACCACCCAAACCATCAATTGAAGTAAATGGTGGTAAAACGCCTTTGTCATCATCAGGATCTAATGTAAAGTGTCTAGCATCAGACTTCTCTAACGAAACATTACTAAAGTGATATCCACGTTCATACATTTCCATAGCAATCTCATAGACAGAAAGAAGTGCTTCTTCCTTATTAGAAATCTTTTCACCACTCTGTTTTAAACTATTAACCATCTTATATTTATTCAAGATGACATCTTTACCTTGAATAAGTGTTTCAATATCATAAGCATCACAACGCGTACTAAAATAAACAGCATAATATTCACGAGGATAATAAAGTTTCCACCAAGCCACTCTAATAGCACTTAATACGTATGCAGCCGCATGGGCTTTAGGGAACATGTATTTAATTTTTTTACATGATTCAATATACCAAGTTGGTACATCATGTTTACGCATTAATTCCTCATAATTCTTTTCTGGGAATACTGAAGGCGACTTTCCTTTACGAACACATTCCATAATATCAAATGCATCCTTGTTAGGTAATCCTTTTTCAATTAAATAAACCATAATATCATCACGACACCCAATAACTTCTTTAAGTGTACATGTTCCAGATGAGATTAAAGTTTCAGCATTTCCCAAGTAAACATCGGTTCCATGAGATAACCCAGAAATAATAACCAAATCACTAAATGAAGTTGGGTGGGTTTGTTCTAGCATTCCTCTAACAAACTTTGTTCCAAACTCTGGTAGACCTAATGCTCCAGTTTTACAATTTAAATAACTTAAATTTATTCCTAAAGCATCAGTATTATTAAACAAACTCATAACTTTATCATCATTAGTTGGAATATCTTTTGGATTAATACCTGTTAAATCTTGTAACATTCTTATAACAGTTGGATCAACATGTCCAAGAATATCAAATTTTAAAACATTATCATGAATAGCATGGAAGTCAAAATGAGTTGTTTTCCAATCAGCTGATAAATCATCAGCTGGAAATTGATAAGGCGTAAAATCAAAGACATCCATATTTTCAGGAATAACAATAATTCCACCAGGATGTTGTCCAGTTGTTCGTTTAACACCTGTACACCCCTTAGCAATTCTTTCTAGTTCAGCAGCCCTTATGGTATTCTCCCTACCCATAAGTTCAGCATATCCTCTAGCATAACCATAAGCCGTCTTTTCAGCAACTGTTGAAATAGTACCAGCTCGATACACATGACTCTCACCAAATATTTCTTTTGTATAAGCATGTGCGGTTGGTTGATAATCACCAGAAAAATTAAGATCAATATCCGGAACTTTATCAGCATTAAATCCCAAGAAAGTTTCAAATGGAATATTATGACCATCACCTTTTAAAGGTTGACCACATACAGGGCAAACCTTATCTGGCAAATCATAACCATTTGCTATTTCACCTTCATCTAAGAATTCACTATACTGACATTTTGGACAGTAGTAATGTGGTGGTAAAGGATTAACTTCAGAAATATCTGCCATCGTAGCAACAAACGAAGACCCAACAGACCCCCTACTTCCAACCAAATATCCAGCATCATTAGATTTTTTTACCAATTTATGAGCGATATAATAAATAACGCCAAATCCATGTTTAATAATATTATCTAACTCTTTAGATAATCTTTTTTCAACAACCTCTGGTAAATTTTCTCCATATTGCTTATGTGCATTATCAAAACATAACTGTCTTAGCTTTTCATCAGCTTGATCAATATGTGGAGTAAATAACTTATCATGAACAACTTTCAATTCACCATCGATCATATCAGCTATTTTGTTTGTATTTTCAACAATATATTCATACTTTTCAGTATCATCCAAATATGAAAAACTATCTAACATTTCTTGAGTTGTACGTAAATATTCATTTGGAGTCCATGCATTTGGGTCATTACGGTTCGTTAATGGATGTAATGTCCCTCCTAATCCTATTTTCGGATTACAAGTAAAGACATCTCTAAATATCTTATCTTCAGTATCTAAGTAATGAACATCACCTGTTCCTACAATCATTTTGTTCATCTCTTTAGCAGTATCTACAATACGACGTAAAATACGTTTTAAATCATCTTCAGTATCAACTCTACCTCTTTCAACAAAATAACGACAAATATCAAAAGGTAATATTTCAATATAATCATAAAATGCAATTGCTTCTTTTAATTCTGCAAGACTTCTTGTCATTGCAATATCAAAGATTTCTGAATTATAACAACCACTACCAAACAATAAGCCTTCTCTATACTCATTTAATATCTTTCTTGGAATACGAGAAGTCTTTTGATAATAAGTTGTATTTGCTTCTGAAACCAATTTAAACATATTCTTTAAACCAGTTTTATCTTTAGCAAGAATACACATATGTTTAGGTCTAACAATTTTATAAGCATAAGGACACTCAATCTTATTCATATCTAATAAATTTGTATATTGATTTTGCATCATATCGTGAACCATCATATTAAAAACTTGTGCCAAAACTTCAGCATCATAATCAGCTCTATGTGCATCATCTCCATCATAAGGAATACGATAACTCCTTGCGACATTTCCAAGACGGAAGCCTTTTAAATTTGGCAATATTTTCCACGCCAAAGCCAATGAATCAATAACAGGATTTTTTAACTCCTCATAACCGTGACGTCTTAAGATTTCATTTAAGAATCCTACATCAAATGTCGCATTATGTGCAACTAAAATATCATCACCAAAAAACTCGATAATTTTTGGCAAATAAGATTCAATTGTTGGAGCTGTCTTTACATCCTCATTTGTGATATGTGTCAAATCTGTAATCTTTTGAGAGATAGGTTTGTTTGGTTTGATTAAACTTTGTAAACGAGCAATTTCTTGTCCATTTTTAAACTTAACAGCACCAAATTCAGTAATATCGTCATCCATTACTGATAAACCTGTTGTTTCAAGGTCAAAAGAAATATAAGTCAGATCTTTTAAAGTTTGATCTTTTTCATTATAGACAACAGTAAACTCAGGATCTATCATGTACATTTCAACACCATAAATCATCTTAATCTTATTCTTTTGACTGGCCATTTGTGCTTCTGGAAATGATTGTACATTGCCATGATCAGTAATTGCAATTGCTTGATGACCCCAATATGCAGCTCTTTTAATATAATCACTGATATTTCCAATTCCATCCATTGATGACATTTTAGAGTGTGTATGTAATTCAACACGTTTCTTCGTTGCATCATCTTGACGAACTTTTGGTGATGGAATAACCTCTACTTCTCTCGCAATAATAACTGTATCTTTAGCATATGTATCATACTCAACATTTCCTTTGACACGAACCCAAACGCCACCTTTTTTAACTTTATTGAGTTCTTCAATACTATTAGCACCTTTATTTTCAAAACGTTTGACAACAATACTGTTTGTATAATCAGTTATAAATAAAGTTTGAATACTCTTTCCGGTTTTTACTTTTCTTGTTTCTTCATTAAATATGTATCCTTGAATCATAACTTCTTTAACTGTTTCATCTATTTCATCAATTGTTAAAGAAAAATATTCCTTTTTATAACTTTGAAATTTTTGTTGTTTTGCTGGTGCAACACTTTCGGGAGATGGAATCATAGATTCATCAATTTCCACTTCATTTAATGCATTCATTTCATCTTGAATAGATTGATATGATTGATTGTTTTCATCAATAAAAGCTTCAAATCCTATTTGAATTCCAAACTTATTAAAATATTTATCAAAGATCTTATATAAATGTTGTATTTGATTCAATTGAATATCATTAATAACTTCAATCTTTAATGTATTCTCCTCAAATTTTAAATGTTCACTCTTAATAAATTCAACTTGTGGAAAACGACTACGCATTCCATTAAAAATAAACAAAGCATATTCCTTAACATCATTATCACTATATGAAGACATCCAATCAAAAATAAAATCACAAGGATAAGGAAATTCATTTTTAGCAGCAAAAAGAATTCTAATTTCATCTAATGGCACAATTTGAGATGAACTAATATAGAAAACATATGAGTTATCTTGATTCACAACAACTTTTTCAATTTGTGCATTTGAAAGACAACTTACATTATCTTCTAAATGAAGTTGTTTTAATAAAACCAACATTTTGTTCATAAATACCCTCCTTTAATAGAAAAGGGATATACATCCCTTTTACCCAAATATCCTCATAATATCTTGATACGTAACAATAATCATCAATAACATAACCAAGCCAAGTCCGATCATTTGTAAAGCCAATTTTAACTTTTGAGGTAATTCTCTACCTATTACCTTTTCAGCCGCCACAAACAAAATTTGACAACCATCAAGACCAGGAATTGGCATTAAGTTAAAAATACCAACATTAACTGATAACATAGCTAATAAACTTAAGATATGTGAAACTTGACCACTTTCAGTCACTTCAGCAGTAATTTGATAAATACCTGCAGGTCCTGACATTTGACCAATTGTTTTTGTAAAGTTTGTAATCAATTGTCCAATTGCTCCAACAATTGCAACACTCATTTCACCAAAAGTCACAAATGTATATTGAATAGATTCAACAAAATTCATACTTCGTGTTGCTTGAGTAATACCAAGGACATAAGCAGATTTATCTTGATTATAATCAACCTTGGTATTCACAACTTGCTTTTCGCCATTACGATCAACAGTAATTTTCATAGTGACAGAATCAGCAGATGTACTAAGCCCTTTTTGAGTAAAATCAATATCCTTAAAATTTGTTATCAAATAAGTTTTACCTGTTTCAGCAATATCAATTTGTTGAATAACATCACCTTTTTTTAATCCAGCAGTTTCAGCTGCTGAACCCTCAGCAATAACACCAAGTTGAGCATTATTAACAGGAAGCTTTCCAGAAGTTAAATTCAAACCAAAAATAATAATAATTGCAAGAATAAAATTCATTAAAACTCCAGCAAAAAAGATAATAATCTTTTGATAAGCTTTAATCCCTTTTAAAGTTCTTTCATAAGGGACGTTTTGCATATTTTCATTATCAGCTTGATCTTCTTCACCAGCCATAGCAACAAAACCACCAAAAGGTAAAGCACGTAATTCATATTCAGTTTCTTTGCCTTTTTTTGACCATATCTTAGGACCAAAACCTATCGAAAATTGTCCACAATAAACACCAAAAAACTTAGCAGCTAAAAAGTGTCCTAGTTCATGAATAATGATAATCGATCCTAAAATAAATAAAAAGACAATGATATTAATAATATTTTGCATTTAATTTTCTCCTACTTTATCTAAAACATATTTTCTAGCCCATGAATCAACACTTAACAATGTTTCCAATGATGGATTATCAATCAAAACATGTGTATTCATAGTTTCTTCAACTAAGCGTTCAATATCTAAAAAACGAATCTTATTCGCTAAAAACAATGCATTTGCTTGTTCATTAGCAGCATTTAAAACACAAGGCATTGAACCACCAAGACGACCTGCTTTATAAGATAACTCTAAAGCATGAAATCTCTTTAAATCTGGTTTAATAAAATGTAAACAAGCTACATCAGATAATGATAAATGTTTTCCGTTAATTAAAGGCATACGTCTTGGATAAGTTAATGCATATTGAATAGGTAAACGCATGTCTGGTGTTCCCAATTGTGCAATAACAGAAGTATCTTGAAATTCAACCATTGAATGAATAATACTTTCAGGATGAATTAAGACTTCTATTTGATCATAATCAACATCAAATAACCATCTTGCTTCCATAACCTCTAAACCTTTATTAAAAAGCGTTGCACTATCAATAGTGATTTTCGCTCCCATTGACCAATTAGGATGCTTTAATGCTTGTTCAACAGTAACATCTTCTAACTCTTCTAAAGTCTTATCTCTAAAGCTTCCACCACTAGCGGTCAATATAATCTTAGATATATCTCCGTGATGTTCACCATTTAAAGATTGAAAAATAGCCGAATGCTCACTATCAACAGGTAACAAAGAAACATTATATTCCTTAACCATAGGACATATCAAATGACCAGCAACAACAAGTGTTTCCTTATTCGCCAAAGCAATATCCTTATGAGCCTCAATAGCTTTCATAGTCGGAATTAATCCAGCAAATCCTACGATAGCATTTAAAACAATATGAACATCTTGTAAAGTTGATATCTTAACCAATCCATCTTCACCATAACAAAAATGCTGATGAGGATATTGACTTTGAAGATATAACATATCATCCTCTGATTGAACGCAAATATATTCAACATCAATTTTACTCATAATTTCTTCTAATAAAGCTATGTTTTTTCCAGCACTCATCGCAATAACTTTAAACTCATCACCATGATTTAAAACAACATCAATTGTTTGAGTCCCAATCGACCCAGTCACTCCTAAAATTGTTATATTTTTCATAATTTAATCACCATATTTACAAAATGAATCAATATTCCAAAAACCATCGCATTAAATAATATCGAATCAAAACGATCCAACACACCACCATGTCCTGGTAATAATTGAGAATAATCCTTTACTTCAAAAGAACGTTTAATACTACTAAAAATCAAGTCTCCTATTTGACTTGTAATTGTCAGAATAAAACAAATAACAATCAAATAAAGAGATGGTGACTCCATTTTAATATATGCACCAAAAGCAACAGAAAGAACAGTCCCCAAGATAATCCCACCAATTGAACCCTCAATAGTTTTCTTAGGAGATAATCTAGGATTTAACTTATGTTTACCAAACATCATACCAGCAAAATAAGCACCTGTATCGGTTCCAAAAGTAGCTAATGCCAATAAAAGAATAGATTCAAAACCATAAGTAATACGTAATTGATAAATCATATGTAATCCCATAGCAATCAATACACCAACTGTGAAATAATAACATAAACGATTAAAGTTCATTCCATAATCAAACATACTACAAGCTGATAAAATGATTAAATATACAATTAAAATAGAACTAGAAATCAATAAATCTGTTTCTAAATATAAAGAATAAAAAACAAACAAACCAACTAACGGATAAAGATAAATATTAGCTTTTGGTCGATCACATATTGATAACATTTCAAAAACTGCCGCACCAGCAACAATCCCTATAAAAACTTGAAAAGGAATACCACCTATATATACACAAGGTAATATAGCAGCAATTAAAACTAATCCTGTAATAATTCTTGTTTTCATTTTAATACACCTCCAAATCTTCGTTCTCTTCCTTGATAAATCGCAATTGCTCTATGTAAGTGTTCTTCATCAAAATCTGGCCACAACGTCTCATCAAAGATAAACTCAGCATATGCCAATTGCCATGGCAAAAAGTTAGATAAACGATGTTCACCACTGCTTCTAACCATCAAATCAACCTCAGGTAAATCAGCAGTCATTAAATGATCAGTAAAATAATCTTCTGTAATATCATCTAAAACTATTTCACCAGCCTTATACTTTTCGCAGATTAATTTTGTAGTATTGACAATCTCATCACGACCACCATAAATAAAAGCAAAGGTCAAAATAAGACCAGTATTGACTTGTGTTTGTTTAATTGCCTCATTAATAATATTTTGAGTTTCTTTTGGTGACATTTCTAAATGCCCAATATAACGAATTTGCACATTATTATCAATCAATTCTTTTAAATATAATTGAAAGAACTCTTTTGGTAACTTAAAAATGTAATCAACTTCACTAGCTTCTCTCTTAAAATTTTCAGTTGAAAAAGCATAAACAGTCATTGCTTTTACACCTAATCGATTCGCTTCTAAAGCAAGTGTACGAATTGTTTTCGTACCTTCATGATGTCCATAAGTTCTTGGCATCTTTCTCTTTTTAGCCCATCTCCCATTTCCATCCATAATAAAAGCAATATGTTTAGGAATATTATTCATATCTAACTCATAATCATGAACGACTTTCTTTTTGAAAAACACACCATCACCTCATTCTAAGGTATTATATCACAAAGACATATTTATTGGAATAAACAAGAAAAAGAATTATTTAAAATAATTCTATCTCCATAATCACAATCCTACTGTTTCGTTTCATAAAAGATTTTACTTATCTTGTCATTAAGATTGTTTTCTTTCTTAAATTCTAAACTCTTTATCAAATGATTCTCTATAATAACTTCATTCTCTATATAACAATAGTATAAAAATATGATATAAACAAAAAGAAAAAGGCATACGCCTTTTCTAAACTGTCATCAATTCTTTTTCTTTTTCAGCAGTTAATGCATCAATCTTTTTTACAAATTCATCAGTTAACTTTTGAACTTGCTCTTTTCCTGATTTTTCTTCATCTTCAGCCAAATCAGCCTTTTCAACATCATCATTAGCAGATCTTCTAATGTTACGTAACGCTACTTTAGCATCCTCTGCATATTTTTTGACTAATTTAACAAATTCTTTTCTTCTTTCTTCAGTTAATGGTGGAACATTAATACGAATAACTTCACCATCATTTTGTGGAGTCAATCCTAATTCAGCTTCATAAATTCCACGTTCGATATCTTTTAAAATAGATTTATCATATGGTTTCACAACAAGAGTTCTACCTTCTACTACAGAAACACTCGCTGTTTGATTTAAAGGCGTTTTACTTCCCCAATAATCCACAGAAACTCTATCCAACATATTTGGATTAGCACGACCAGTTCTGACAATAGAAAGTTCTTTAATAAAAGAATCAATACTTTTATTCATTTTTTCTTTAGCTTCTTCTAAAATTAATTCTAACATCTTTATTCCTCCCCTTTTGAAATCGTTGTACCAATAACAGTACCATTACATGCCTTTGCTATATTTCCATCTACTTGCATATTAAATACACATAAATCAATACCATTATCTTTACATAAAGTAATAGCAGTTTGATCCATAATATGTAAATCTTCATTTAAGACATCCAAATAAGTGATACGATCATATTTTTTTGCATTTGGATCTAACTTAGGATCCGCAGAATAAACACCATCAACACCATTTTTAGCCATTAAGATAACATCAGCATTAACTTCAGCAGCACGTAGTGCAGCAGTTGTATCAGTTGTAAAGAATGGACTACCAGTTCCAGCACCAAAGATAACAATTCTACCCTTTTCTAAGTGACGAACTGCTCTTCTTCTAATATATGGTTCAGCAACTTCTTTCATGTCAATTGCAGATAATAATCTTGTATTAACTCCAATAGCTTCTAAAGCATTTTGTAAAGCCATACCATTCATAACAGTTGCAAGCATCCCCATATAATCAGCAGTTGCTCTTTCCATTCCCATATCGCTTCCAGTTTTTCCACGCCAAATATTTCCACCACCACATACAATAGCAATTTCAACACCCAAATCCTTAGCATCTTTAATCTGTCTTGCAACATCACTTACAATTGCAGGATTAATACCAAAACCTTGTTCACCAGCTAAAGCTTCACCACTTACCTTTAATAATACTCTTGTGTACTTCATATAATTCTCCTTCATTTTACAAGAAAAGGGCACGATTTGTGTCCTCCCCCGATTATTAAATTATCCCTTAATTTGAGCAGCAACTTCTGCAGCGAAGTCTTCTTCTCTTTTTTCCATTCCTTCACCAACTTGGAAACGAACCATTTCTAAAACTTTACCATTTCCTAAGTATTTAGCAACTGTTTGGTCTGGATCTTTAATGAATTCTTGATCAACTAAGCAGATTTCTTTCAAGTTTTTATTTAAACGACCTTCAACCATTTTTTCAATAATATTTTCTGGTTTAGGTTTTGCACTATTTGCATTTTCTTCCATAGCTTGAGCTTTTAATACAGTCAATTCATGATCAATAGTTTCAGCAGAAATAGCTGTTCTATCAATATATTGTGGAGCACTTGCAGCAACATGCATAGCAACATCTCTAGCTTTTGTTTCATCTGTATCAGATAATTTTACTAAAGCTGACATTTTACCACCCATATGAGAATAAGCACCAAATACATCGCTATCAGTTTTTTCAATAACAGCGAATCTTCTTAAACTTAATTTTTCACCAATTTTACCACTTTTTTCAGCAATAACTGTTTCTAAGTCTTTACCTTCAACATCTAATTTTAAAGCAGCTTCAACATTTTCAGGTTTAGAAGCAACAATAATCTTAGCAATATTATTTACTAATTCTTGGAATTCAGTATTTTTTGCTACGAAATCTGTTTCAGAGTTAACTTCAACAATTGCAGCTGTATTTCCTTCAACTACAAAAGCAGTTAAACCTTCAGCAGCAATTCTATCAGCTTTTTGTGAAGCTTTTGCAATACCTTTTTCTCTTAACCAATCAAATGATTTTTCTAAATCACCATCACATGCTTCTAATGCTTTCTTACAATCCATCATTCCAGCACCAGTTTTTTCAC
>JAVWHX010000059.1:0-13679 GCA_036639875.1 Coprobacillus sp. | reverse complement strand
CAAACATTCACAAAGCGATTATTCTTACTTTTAATACTGTATATTATCGTATTAAGGACAACAATGTAGAAATCTTATCATTTTTCTCTAATAGACAATCTCCTGTTAAAAGAAAACTCTAAGCTCAAAATTTATTGATTAATAGTTTTCAACCATTCTTTCGAAAAATGATTGAGGATATCCACAAGTTGGACATCTTTCAGGAGCTGCTTCTCCTTCATAAATAAATCCACATTGTCTACATTTCCATCCTTTAGGAGCATTTCCTTTGAATGTTTGACCTGCTTTATAAGTTTCTAATAATTTTAAATAACGAGCTTCATGTGATTTTTCAACTTTACCAACATTTTCAAATTTAATTGCTAAGTCTTCAAATCCTTCTTCTCTTGCTTCTTTAGCCATTCTTGCATACATATCAGTCCACTCTTCATTTTCTCCAGCAGCTGCAGCAACTAAGTTTTCATCAGTAGCTCCAATACCATGGAATTCAGTAAACCACATTTTTGCATGTTGTTTTTCTTGATCAGCAGTTTCTTCAAAGATAGCTGCAACTTGTTCTAATCCTTCTTTTCTAGCAACATCAGCAAAATAAGTGTACTTATTTCTTGCTTGAGATTCACCTGCAAAAGCTTCCATTAAATTTTTTTCAGTTTTTGTTCCTGCATATTTACTTCCACTTTCTTCTAATTTTGTGAATTGAGAAGCTGGAACTTTACAAATTGGACATTGTTCTGGAGCACTATCCCCTTCGTGAACATATCCACATACTTTACATACCCATTTAGCCATAATTTATATTTCCTCCTTAAATTTTTTATCTGCTTTCATTATACTATATATTTTTAAGAAATCAAGAACTTTTTTAATAATAGTAATCATTACTGTATAATTATATGATTATATCAATTAAATTTGTTTGTTTTTTTATATCTTGTGATGTATAATAGCGTTGTTAAAAAAGATATTTTATAGTAACGACTTTATAAGCGTTAACTTTATCCTATTTAACAAATAAAAAGAAACGTCACATTCTATAGAAGTGACAGTGGAGGAAAAAATGAATAAACAAAAAACAAAGAACCTTGCGTTCATGTCGCTATTTATAGCGATCGAAATTCTGATGGTGATGATTCCATTTCTTGGATTTATTCCAATCGGTCCGCTTCGAGCAACCACCTTACACATACCTGTTATTATTGCAGGGATTGTCTTAGGTAAAGAAAAAGGTGCTGGAATTGGATTAGTCTTTGGATTATCAAGTCTTGTGATGAATACAATATCACCTACTGTAACATCTTTCGTATTTTCACCTTTTATTAGTGGCTCTGTCTTAAGCGCTATTATAGCAATTGTACCAAGAGTTTTAATTGGATATATTGCTGGGTTAATATATGAAAAGATGAAGACAAAAAATGAATTAGTCAAAATGATTATTGGTTCTTTTTTAGGTGCATTAACAAATACATTACTTGTATTAGGCGGGATTTATTTTATCTTTGGTTCTCAATACGCATCTGCAATAGGACAAGATTTTAGTGTTTTACTTCCTTATCTTATTGGGATTATCACAACAAGTGGTTTATTAGAAGCTATTGTTGGAACAATTATTGCGACTATGGTTTCACGTATTTTAATTAAATTTAACTAGAAAGTAGGTAACTCTATGTCAAAGAAAATTATTGTTGGTATAACTGGTAGTATTGCAGCGTATAAAGCTGTTCAGTTAATTAGTGATTTGATGAAAATGGATTATTGTGTTGAAGTGATGATGAGTGAAAGCGCTGCTCGTTTTGTGACACCTGTTTGTATTCAATCACTTACAAAGAGAAAAGTTTATGTCGATACATTTGATGATGAAAATCCAGCAATCATTACTCATGTTGATATTGTTAAGGATGCTGATCTTATGATTATTGTTCCTGCAAGTGCACATACAATTGCGAAGTTAGCACATGGATTTGCTGATAATATGTTAACAAGTGCTTTTTTAGCAGCAACATGTCAAAAGTTGATTGCTCCAGCAATGAATGTTCATATGTTTGAAAATCAGATTACTCAAAACAATATTCAATCTTTGAAAGATTTAGGAGTTTACTTTATTGAACCAGAATGCGGAATGTTAGCTTGCGGTGATGTTGGAAAAGGAAAATTAGCAAGCCAAGAAGATATCATTGAAATGATTCAATATGCTTTATCTGATAAACCATTAAAAGGTAAGAAACTATTAATTAGTGCTGGTCCTACTCAAGAAGCTATTGATCCTGTTCGTTATATCACCAATCATTCAAGTGGTAAGATGGGATATGCTATTGCCAAAGCAGCTTTTTGTTTGGGTGCTGAAGTCACATTAGTGAGTGGACCTACTCATCTTAAAAAACCATACGGTGTACAAATGATTGATGTTATCAGTGCAAATGATATGTATCAAGCAATCATAGATAAAACAGATGATTATGATTATATTGTAATGTCGGCTGCCGTTGGAGATTACGCATCTTCTCATATTGAAGATGAAAAGATTAAAAAGAATAACGAAACATTAACTTTATCATTACAAAAAAACAAAGATATTCTTTATGAAATTGGACAAAAGAAAAAAGCAAATCAAATTGTTTGTGGTTTTGCTATGGAAACAAGTGATTTGATTGTTCATGGACAAGAAAAACTTATTAAGAAAAATTGTGATATGATTGTTGCTAATCATTTAAAAACTGAAGGTGCAGGTTTTCAAACAGATACCAATATTGTGACATTGATTACTAAGGATGGATCAAAGGATATAGAGTTACTTTCTAAAGAAGAATTAGCATATAAAATATTAAATACACTAATGGATATGGAGGGATAATATGTTAGTTGTTATAGATATTGGAAATACAAACATTACAATTGGTGTTTATAATGAAAACGAATTGATTGGAACATACAGATTAACAACTTGGTTTAAAAGAACTTCTGATGAATATGGATTTATGTTATTGTCATTCTTAAATGCTTCTTCTATTCAAGTAGAACAAGTTAGTGACATTATTATTAGTAGTGTTGTACCGAAAATCAACTATTCTTTTACAAATTCAATTAAAAAATACTTCCATAAAGATCCTATCTTTGTTGGTCCTGGTGTAAAAACTGGTATTGATATTAGAATCGATAATCCTTCTGCTTTAGGTGCCGATCGGCTTGTTGATGCTGCCGGAGCATATTATACTTATGGTGGACCTTGTATTGTCATTGATTTTGGAACTGCCACTACTTATGATGTCGTTAGTGAAAAAGGTGAATTCTTAGGTGGCGCTACTGCTCCTGGAATTGGCATAAGTACAGAAGCGTTGTCTTCTCAAGCTGCTAAATTACCAGAAATAGAAATCAATAAGCCTAAAAACATTATTGCTAAAAACACAGTAAAAAGTATGCAAGCTGGAGTTGTCTTTGGATATATTGGACAAACTGAATATATCATAAAGAAGATTAAAGCTGAATATGGTCAAGATATGAAAGTTATATCTACTGGTGGATTAGGTAGAATGATTGCCAAAGAAACTGATGAAATTGATATTTATGATGTTGATTTAACATTTAAAGGATTAAAAATTATTTACGAAAAATCTAAAAAGAATTTATAAAAAGAAGGCTAAGCCTTCTTTTCTTTATATATCATATATAATAATTTCGCCATAACAACTTCTTTAGAAAATTTTGTTAAAAGTTTGTCTATCTCATTTTTACTTTCAACAGGATAGATCATTTCATGAAGTAGTCTTCCAACCATTCCCTTTTTACTAATCTCTTTTAAAGATTTCGTTAATTCGCTTGATGACTTAAGTGATATCATTTGATAATCAGGATCTGTATACTTTTCAAAATCTATCATTAAATCTTTACAAAACAAATCAAAATTATAAATATAGCTTGCATCTCTATCCATTAATTCTGCTAGCCAATCCAGACCTACATATAAATATTCTTTTTCCAATAAAGGTCGTCCTTTATGAGAATCATTAAACTTATAAACCAAATCACTTGAAGTATCACTCTTAAAAAAGAATCTCATATTTCTTTCTATATAAAGAATTTCTCTATAAAATTCCTCATATAAAGAAGTTTCAAACATTTCAAAGGTATACTTAACTCCAGCAAGTTTACCATATGTTTTCATAGCTGTTTGATATCCAATTCTTCTATTTCTATCTAAAGCCTCTTTAGAAAAATCTAAAAAACCTCCTAAATCTAAATATGGTCTTGTATATGTGATATGTGGCCTGTCAATATAATGTTTATGCGTACCCTCTTGATTCATATCAACAACAATAACTTCATCAGCTCCCATATCAAAAGCCAAATCGATTGGCAAATTATCATAATAACCACCATCAATAAATGATAAGTTTTTAAATGAATGGATTGGAAAAACCGGAAAACATGAAGCACTAGAAATTAAGTAATCTAATATATACTCTGGTTCCATTTCTAATTTTGTTATAAATAATGGTTTTAAACTTGGATAATGAACTGTACATAATCCAAAATCAATTGGTGATGCCAACAGTTTTTCTTTATCTAACAAACTCGCTAGTATATCAACCAAAGGTGTGATATCAGCACCTTTTTCTTTTAAATACTTCTTAAAAAAACTAACAGCCAAATTGGACTGATTTAACATTGTATCGATGTCAAATGCAAAACTATTATCAAAATCACCAGCAAAGATATGCTTAATATCCATTTCATCCCATAATTTAACCAAAGCATCAAAATCTTGTTGAGCTAACAAACCACCATTAAGTGCTCCAATAGAAGTTCCTGTCACAATTTGATAATCAATACCTAATTCTTTTAAAGCAGTTACAAAACCAACTTCATAAGCCCCTTTAGAACCTCCACCAGCTAAAACTAATGCTCTTTTCATATTATTCAACTCCCCTACAACTTACTTCTATCATATTTTTATATGTTATTAAATATTCATTAAAATCATCAAAAGAAGACAATCTAAACTCCCAGTTTGGTGAACCAATAACACCTGGAATATTAAAACGAGATGTTGAAGTTTCACCCATCATATCCCAAATTGGAATAATCACTTGTTGTGAATTTAAATCTAAACAATAATGAATAATTCTTTGATAATCTTCAGCTTCATCATATTCTTTCAATATCTCTTGAAGTTTCTCAAGCTCATCTTCTTCTAAAGTTTCTAACCACCCTACCAAAGTATCATTATCATGAGTTCCAGTATAAACAACAACTTTTTCAAAATCAAAATCATTACTATAATGAAATTCAAAAACATACATACCTTTTAAGCTATAACGATCCCTTAAATCATAAACCTCACTACGTAAATCGCCTAAATCTTCTGCAAGAATAGATAACGAAGGAACTTCTTTAAACAACACATCAAATAAATCATATCCAGGTGCTTCTATCCACTCCCCAATAATTGCAGTTGATTCACTTTCAGGAACTTTCCAATATGTATCAAAAGCTCTAAAATGATCTATTCTTACTGTATCATAAATTTCAGATGCTGCTTTCATACGATCAACCCAAAAAGCAAAATGTGTTTCTTTTAAATAATCCCAATCATACAAAGGGTTTCCCCATCTTTGGCCAAATTTACTAAAGTAATCTGGTGGTACACCAGCAACAAAAGAAGGTGTTCCATCATCTTCTAATAAGAAACATTCTTGATTTGTCCATACATCAACAGAATCAAGTCCAACATATATAGGCATATCCCCAATAATAGATATGCCTTTATCATTAGCATATTTTTTTAATTGTTTCCATTGTTTAAAGAAATAATACTGAATAAACTTCTGATAATCAATCTCTCTAAAAAAAGGAGTTAAAGAAAAAGTTTTTTCTTTATAATAATACTTATATTCATCTTCCCATTCTAACCATGATTTTTCATCATTATGACTTTTAAACACTTTAAAAATAGCGTAACTTTCAACCCATGAATTATCATCAATAAACTGTTTATATTCTTCAGTTTCTTTAAAACGAGAAAAGGCTTTATGATAAAGTTCTTCTTTTACTTTTCTAACTTCTTGATAATCAACAAAAGTATATAATGTATGAAAAGAAGAAACTTCTTCTTCATTTAATAAACCTTCATTTATAAAATCAGCTAAACTTAAATAAATTTCATCTCCAGCATGTGATGAAAGTGGTTGATATGGTGAATTCCCATATCCTAATGGATTTAAAGGTAATATTTGCCATAATGAAATATGAGCAGATGACATTTTATCTACCAATTCATATGCATGTCTCCCAAAATCTCCAATCCCATAACTTCCTGGTAATACAGAAAGTGGGAATAATAATCCCGCTTGTCTATCCATAATATCACCTAATATCCTAAATTTTCTTTAACGATTATAACCATCATACGACTTGCATTTTTTTGATAACCTAATTTTACATAACTACTACAAATACGATCTGCACTATGGCATTCTTGACATTGTCCTGTTTTAGCACAAGGTGTATTTTTATTGAGTCTTACTGCATTAGCAGGTGCACTCCATTTTTTTATATGATCAATAGCTGCTTTTTCATCTTCACAAATCTTATTTAACCCAGCAATAACAATAACTTCTTTAGGACCATAGATCATTGCAGCAACTCTATTTCCAGTTCCATCAATATTATAGAGATGACCATCCATAGTCAATGCATTCGTGCTTGTTATAAACAAATCAGCAAAAAATGCTTGTCTAAATCTATCTTCCATTTCTTCTCTTGAGATTTCTTTTTCATAGCGATCAATAAAATCAACATCACTATTTCTAATCAAATCAAGAACCTTCATTTCATCTAAAGTAACACTTCCTCCAACTGCAACCTTTTTATTATCTTTTAAAACACTCTTTAAAAAAGTCTCTAATTCTCTTTGATCTTTTACAAACATTAAAGACATTTGATTTAATTCAAAAGCTTTAATCATTTGATTTTCTTTAATCTTTAAAATCTTTTTTAAATTCTCTTCCATAATCTTTTCTCCTACACTCTCTAGAACAATTGTTACAATCATGACATTTGTTTTTCCTTATCGAAAAACAAGCAAGTATCACCAACAATAACAATATAACTATAATAATTATATCAAGATATCTCATAAAAAGATACTTCCAATTTGATAGATTACAAATGCTACCAAATAAGCCATTCCTGTTTGAAACAATGCTGTAGCAATAGCTTGTAGCCAAGAACCAAGTTCTCTCTTTGTTGCTGCAAAAGCAGCAATACAAGGCATATATAAGACCGTAAAGACTAAGAAAGTAAATGCACTTAATGGTGTGAAGATACTTGCTAAAGCAGAATTTAAGCCTGTTGATGAAGATGTAGAAGTAAGCACTGTTAATGTTGAAACAACCGATTCTTTTGCAGTGATCCCAGTCATTAAAGCTGTTGAAGCACGCCAATCACTAAAACCTAACGGTTCAAAGATTGGTGCTACAAAGGTTCCAATGGAAGCAAGAATACTTTGACTACTATCTTGAATCATTTCAAATTGATAGTTAAAACTTTGTAAGAACCAAATTAAGATTGAAGCAATAAAAATAACAGTAAAAGCCTTACGAATAAAGTCCTTAGCTTTATCCCAAACATTTAATATAACATTTTTTAATGTAGGAATACGATATGCAGGTAATTCTAAAACAAATGGTACTGGTTCACCTACAAAAATAGTATTCTTTAATAACAAAGCAGAAATAATCGCTACCAATATACCAATACAATAAATTGTTATCATAACAAGTGCAGTCTTCGTTGGAAAGAACGCTGCAATAATCATTCCATAAATAGGTAGTTTAGCACTACATGACATAAACGGAGTTAAAACAATCGTCATCTTACGATCACGATGACTCGATAAAGTTCTTGTCGCCATAATAGCTGGTACACTACAACCAAAACCTATTAACATAGGTACAAACGATCTTCCAGACAAACCAATCTTTCTTAATAATTTATCCATAACAAATGCAACTCTTGCCATATATCCACTATCTTCTAACAAAGATAAGAAAAAGAACAAAATCACAATTACAGGTAAAAAAGATAAAACACTCCCTACCCCTGCAAGAATTCCTTCACCAATCAAAGTTGTTAACCAAGATGCAACATGATTACTTTCTAAAACAGAAACAATCAATGTTGTTAAATTATCAATACCTACTTCCATTAATCCTTGAAGAGGTTC
Organism: Coprobacillus sp.; assembly: GCA_036639875.1. Classification (GTDB taxonomy): domain Bacteria; phylum Bacillota_I; class Bacilli_A; order Erysipelotrichales; family Coprobacillaceae; genus JAVWHX01. The sequence goes on along the minus strand of JAVWHX010000059.1, from coordinate 5,461 downwards.
TCCAATCAATGAAAAAGTCAAATAAAATATCAACAACATAATCCCAATAAATATAGGAATCCCTAAATACTTATGAGTCAATAAAGAATCAATCTTCTCAGAACGAACTTGTTCCAATGTCTCTTGTTCAGTAAAAACACAATCATGACAAAGATCTTCAATAAAAGAATATCGCATATCAACAAGTGCTGCATCTCTATCAGTCTGTGCTTCTTTTTCCATTGTTTCTAAAATATGTTCAATGATATGTTTATCATCTTGACTTACTTTTAAAGTTTTGAACATTTCTTGATCATCTTCAATAAGCTTTGTTACACAATACCTTACAGGTAAACGAAGTTCTCTAGCAGTTTGTTCAACAATATGAGAAATAGAATGAATAGCTTTATGAACAGGTCCATGACATAAGTCAAGATGCTTGAAAGGCATATTAATAGCTTTCTCTATCTCAGTGATGACATCACCAATTCCTTCATTTTTACTTGCTGAAATAGGAATAACACTCATTCCTATCCTATCTCTTAAACCATCTATATCAATACAATTACCACTATTAATAACTTCATCCATCATATTTAAAACCAATATCATAGGAATATTTAATTCCATAAGTTGTAATGTTAAATAAAGATTTCTTTCTATATTAGTAGCATCAATAATATTAATTATCAATTGAGGTTTTTCTTCTAATAAGAATTGTGTTGAAACAATTTCTTCAGAAGTATAAGGAGATAAAGAATAAATACCTGGTAAATCAATGAGTTCATATTCTTCTTTATGTTTTTTTATAAAACCTCGTTTTTGTTCCACTGTTACACCAGGAAAGTTTCCAACATGTTGGGATGAACCTGTTAGAGCATTAAACAAAGTTGTTTTTCCACAATTTTGATTTCCAATTAAAGCAATTTTATTAGTCATCATGAACCTCCTTAACCTCTATCTTAGAAGCATCTTCTTTTCTAAGAGTTAAGACATAGCTTCTTAAATAAACTTCAATAGGATCACCCATTGGAGCAACTTTACGCACTTTAATCTTTGTATTAGGTGTTAATCCCATTTCTAACAAACGCCTTCTTAGTAATCCTTTCCCTTTAACAGCAACAATAACGACAGTTGTTTGTGGTTTAATACTATCTAGTGTCATATGCATTATCCCCCTTATCATATAAACATCTTTACACAAGGTATGGTTACCTATCACTAACTATACCTCTATTTCACATATTTTACAACATAAAACAAATATTTATTTAGTAGAAAAAATCATACAAATAATCCTATTACAATTAAAAGAGATAATATTCAAATGAATATTATCTCCTATTTTACTTAAGAACACGCATAGAATTGAATATTGCGATTAAAGTAACACCAACATCAGCAAAGACACCCATCCACATAGTAGAATATCCAAGCACTGTAAGAATTAAAACAGCCACTTTAACAACTAATGAAAAAACAACATTTTGAATCAAAACAGTATTTGTTTTATGAGAGATTTGCATAGCATCAGCAATAGCTGTAATATCATCTTTCATCAAGACAACATCTGCCGCTTCAATCGCAGCATCACTTCCAACTCCACCCATTGCAATTCCAACATCTGCCCTTGCAAGAACAGGTGCATCATTGATTCCATCACCAACAAAAGCTACATACCCTTTTTTATTTGCTAGTAATTTTTCAACCTGAATAACTTTATCTTGTGGTAATAATTCACTATAAACAGTATCAATACCCAAGCGTTTTGCTACATCTAGAGCAACTTCCTTACGATCTCCTGTTAACATAACTGTATTTTTAATACCAAATCGTTTTAAAGATTGAATACCTTTGATTGCTGATTCTTTAATCTGATCAGCAACAACAATTGAACCTTTAAACTGATTATCAATTGCAACATAGATAACTGTTCCTACAGCATTAGGCTTTTCTACTGTTATCTTTGAATCTTTTAAGAACGTTTCATTTCCAAGTAAAACATGTTGATCATTAATATAAACATCAATTCCTTTACCAGCAATTTCTTTAAAATCACGAATCATAGATTCATCAATCTTATCATTATAATATGAGACAATACTCTTAGCTATAGGATGATTACTTAAATACTCTCCATAAGCTCCATACATCAACAAATCATCACTACCATTTACTTCAACAACATTAAAATTACCTTCAGTTAATGTTCCAGTCTTATCAAAAACAACTGTATCTACATCTTTTAATAACTCTAAATAATTCCCACCTTTAATCAAGGCTCCTACTTTACTCGCTTTTCCTAAACCAGCATATAACCCTAGTGGAACTGAAATAACCAAAGCACATGGACAAGAAACAACTAAGAACGTTAAAGCACTATATAACCATTCATCAAATACAGCATCTTTAAATATAAACATTGGAACAATAGCAAGTAAGATTGCTAATACAACAACTGTAGGTGTATAAACTCTTGCAAACTTTGTAATAAACTTTTCAATTGGTGCTTTCTTACTAGCTGCATTTTCCATTAATTCAATAATCTTAGAAACTGTAGAATTCTCATATGGTTGCGTAACTTTTATTTCTAATATATTCGTCAAGTTAACAACACCAGCCAAAACATCTTGACCTTCTTCAACTTCTCTAGGTAATGACTCACCAGTTAAACTAGATGTATCTAAAGAAGAACGACCACTTAATATAACACCATCTAAAGGAATCTTTTCTCCAACTTTAACAACCAAAACATCATTAACCTTTACTTCTTCTGGTTGAACTTTCTTCACTCCATTATCAGTCTTTAAATTCGCGTATTCACTCTTAATATCCATCAAATCAGAAATAGATCCTCTTGTTTTATTAACTGCATAAGATTGAAATATCTCACCTACTGAATAAAACAACAACACTGCCACTGCTTCCTTATAATCCCCAATATAGAATGCTCCAAGAGTTGCAATAGACATTAAGAAATTCTCATCAAACATTTGTCCCCTAAATATATTCTTAAAGGCCTTTAATAAAACTTCATGTCCAATCAATATATAAGCACATACAAAACCAACAAATGCAAATTCATTAGAATCCATAAGAATACTACCAAGATAAACAATGACTCCAGCAATCAAAGTTATATTATCTTTTATTCTAAAAAGCTTTGCCTTTTCAACTGGTTGATGACTATTCTTCATAGATAAAGTCACGCCATCTTCAACCTCATTAATCTTATTTTGCAATAATTCAATTAATTGTTGTGTATTCTTATTTTCCTTAACAATAACTTGCAAAGTTTCAGTTGAAAAATTAAGTGAAGCATCATCAATTATGTCCATCTTTAATATAGCTGCTTCTACTTTCATTGCACAAGATGCACAATCTAATCCTTGAATATGAAATGAAAGTGAATCTTTCTGACTTAATTCACGATGGTTCTCTTCATGATTATGTTCACAACCACACTCTTCATGTTCATGATGTTCATGTCCACAACCGCATTCTTCATGTTCATGATGTTCATCTCCACAACCGCATTCTTCATGTTCATGATGTTCATCTCCACAACTGCATTCCTCGTGCTCATGATGTTCATGTCCACAATTACATTCATCTTTGTGTTCATACTTGTGACTATCTTTATCCTCAATCATGACATCTGGTTCTACCTTTTGGACAATTGATAATAGTCTATCTAACTTTATCTCTTGATCACTTTCAATTAACAACAAACCATTCGCAAACGAAAGTGAACATTCTATAATATCTTCTTGTTTGTTCAAAATATCTTCAATCTTTTGTGCACACGATGCACAATCAAGATGACTAACTTTATATTTCTTAATCATAACCTTATCCCCCTTATTCAATAACGTGTTTATATCCTGCATCAAAGATTTGTTTTACATGATCATCATCTAATGAGTAATACATGAGCTTTCCATCTCTTCTAAATTTAACAAGTGATGCATTCTTTAAAATTCTTAATTGATGTGATATTGCTGATTGCGTCATTTTAAGCGTTGCCGCTAAATCATACACACACATTTCAGACTCAAACAAAGCACAAATAATCTTAATTCTTGTAGAGTCTCCAAAAACTTTAAATAACTCTGCCACATCATATAGTACTTCTTCATGTGGTAAAGATTCCATAACTTTATCAACAATTTCTTGATTAACTGTATTCTGATTATCCATTTTATCGCTCCTTTCATATGAATATCTATTCATATGTTAATATGATTATATATTGAAGTGTTTGACATGTCAATATAATTTGATAAAATATAATAAACGGGGTGAAAACATGAAAAGATTATTAATTGTAGTTGATTTTCAAAATGATTTTGTCATTGGGAGTTTAGGATTTGAAAAAGCAAAATTATTGGAAGAACATATCGTTCATTTGATTAAAGAGTATCAATTAAATAATGATGAAATTATTTGTACAATGGATACTCATACTGATAATTATTTAGAAACATATGAAGGAAAGCATTTACCAGTGCCTCATTGTATAGAACACACTGAAGGTTGGGATTTATATGGTAAAGTTGGTGACTTATTACAAAGTTCACTATGTTTTAAAAAGCCTACCTTCCCTTCTTTAGACTTGGCATATTATTTAGAAGGAAAGGAATATGAAGATATTACCTTAGTGGGATTAGTTTCTCATATATGTGTTATTTCGAACGCCATTATGGCAAAGGCGGCGTTACCTGATACACCAATTAGAATAGATTTAAGAGGTACATCAAGTGGCGATCAAGAAGTTCATAAAAAAAGTATCGATGTTATGAAATCAATGTTATTTGAAATTATTGAATAAAAAAAGAACGATATGGTTTAACCCATATTGTTCTTTTCTTTTATATATTGAACATAATCATGACTTACTATTTCTTCACCTAGTAACTTTGCTTTTTCTACATTATTTGTATTATAAACATAAACTGGCAATCTATCAATGACAATCTGTTTATCATCATAAATATCACAGATAACTTTATTATATTCATTATCTATACATCCATCTCCAAAGTATTCTTCCATTTCATCCACTCGTTGAAGAACATCTTGATTAACTTCATGGATTTCACCAATAATCATAGAATCACCTTCTAAAAGTAATGCAGGATACTTTTTTGATTGAATTGTATATAACGTTCCTTTTACATATGCATATTGAAGAAAACTGTTTTCTTTTTTTAAATAAAGATCATAGTTATACATTCCTTTACGCAATGTCCCATAAACAAATATTCTTTCCATTAATGAGTTGCGCCACCTGTCACTTTAATATCTTCCTTGGTATTAACAATAGCTTCAATTGCAGCTGTAATTGCTTCAACAATTGTATCCAATGGCATTGAAGGCATATTCTTTTTATCAATAACTTGTTGAGGTAAAAAAGGAATATGAATAAAACCACTTCTTTTCCCTTGATATTTTGTTTCAACCATATGTCTAACTCCATATG
>JAVWHX010000058.1:0-14031 GCA_036639875.1 Coprobacillus sp. | reverse complement strand
ACTTTTTATAATTCATTTTTTTACCTCCCGCTCCCTATATATAATAAAAAACCTCGTTCTCCATCATGCAAAAGCACAATAGAGGACGAGAGTTATCTTCGTGGTTCCACCTCATATTTATTATTGCCTCACGACAATAAACTTATCAAGTACGCTTAATAATAAGTACATACTCTAGCGATATAACGGTCGCAGATCCGTAGCAGCTTACTCCTATTGTTTCAGTGCTCCACTCAAGGATGAGTTCAGTCATATATCAACGATTCTTTTCACCAAACAGAACCTCTCTACGCTTAATTCTATAACCTACTATTTCCTATCTTTGTATTTCCTATAGGGTTGTTGCAAATATAATATACTTTTTGCACTTATATGTCAACAGTTTATTCTTAATTTTTTGTTAATTTAGAATTTATAGGTATATATTTAGAATAATGGGAAATAATATGAAGATTTACTCAATATATTAAATAGAGTAATGTATATTCTACACTACTCTATTCCTAACACTTGCTTATTCAATGATTCTATATTTTTTTAGATAGCCATTATATCTTTCAATATTCTTGTGTATAAAGTATTTTAATATTAACAACATGATTGTTCCTCCTATTAGAATATAAGAAATAGTTTTTATCAAGAATTCTTCATTCCCAGCAAAAAATCCAATCAAAAGAAATTCTGGTATTTTTATACAAAATGGAATGATAGCTATTAATATAATATCCCAAACAGATTTTTTTATATTATTCTTTAATAAGAATTCAATAATAACAACTATAATATATGTGATTGTCAAACCAAAAATAATCTCTTTTAACACATCTGGTAATGATTGAATTAAATCTTTTGGTAGATTTTTTGTAGAGGCTATACCATCTAAGAATGTATTTTGATAAATTGAAAATACTGTAGAATTATATACATTCAAACAAACAAGATATGTCCACGAGAAAATCAAGCATCCTTTAAGAATCTGCTTGCTAACTTCTGTCAAAATACTAATTCTGTTATATACTTTATTCATAATAGTAATCCCCCTCTTATATTTTATAATTAATAATGACTTCTAATTGTTTTTTAATACATTGGTGTATAATATGTTGATGATATTGTTCCATCTAATAGTTCCAACGAATATCCATCTTTTTCTAATAACCTTACATAATTATATATAGATAAAACTTTTTTTTATTAAGTCTTTATCAACCTTTGATTTTCTTACAAAAAAGAAACTCGTTTGATAAATACTATCATATACAAAATCATCCATACTTGATATATACACAAGTGTTGTTTTTGGGTTACGAAGTGATAGTTGTTCTCCGAAATCAAAACTTTCTTTTCCATCTAACATAACATCTAAAAAGAAAACATCAAAATTCTCTCTAATTATATCTTCTGATGGACAATCATAAACCTTATATTCATTATCTCCAAACAAGCTTAATTTTTTTATTAAAATATCAATATATTTATTATACCATTATACAAATACATACAAAAGACAGTTTTATCCCCGATTTTTACACTTTTAGTCAATATAGCTTAGTAAATCTTTTGATTATTAGTATAGCAAATCTTAAAATAAGCACATTCCAATAATCTCTGCATTGCTCATAAGGGTAAACTTGATTAATAAGATATATGATTAAATATTTCTTTAAATAGATACAGTTTTATTTAATCATTTGTTTTTAACAAAGCAGATGCCGATATCTTCATAACTAAGAATGAATAGAATGTCAATACAACACACTCAATAACTATCAAATATATTAATATCCAAAACATACAATTTACAAATGTTTCAAAACTTAAAAGATTAATCACAAATAAGACTACAGATAAACCACTTATGGATAGTAAGAATATCCAAATCAATAGAACACTTTCTTCATATACTTTCATAAGAATTAAATTTCTAATACTCATTCCATGCATTTTAAACAGTGCAATCTTTTTCTTATTTTTCCATACCTCAAATATTTTATAAATAAGAATTATAATAATCAAAAGACCAATAAACTGTATTAAGAAAGTTGATTGATAAATATTCATGATAGATAAACTCTCTTCTATTCCTGGTTCAAAATATAAAGAAAATGGTTCATTCAATAAATCCTTGATTTCAAAAATATCTTCTATATTTGTAATTGGAATTCGCATCACTGTCACATTGAGCATATCTTTATCAATATTCACTTCTTCTAAATATTCATCAACTACTGAATATGGTACATATATTGCTTTCGAACTCTCATTTGATGGTTTAAGTACATATGAATAGTCAAAATGAATATTTTCATTCTTCATTCCAACAAAAGAATAATTCTTATCATTAATGATTTGATGAAGTGAATAGGATACATAGATATCTTCATTGGTTTTAAAATCATCAAAAGAAGAATTACTATCTGTATTAGTATAAATTTTAAACAAAGATTTCTCATTTGTAAGATATGGAATTATTGATACATCAGTAATAACCTGATTATCATAAGTGATGTTTCCTAAATAAGTATAAAAAGGATAAACTGAATAATCAGATAATTGATTTTTGATCTTTGTCTGGTTCATTGGAGTTAGTATCTCATCACTGTGCATAACCTTAACTTCATATCCCAACAAATCTAATAATGATTGTCCCATTTTTATTTGATAATTATTCATATAGGTTGAAAAGAAAACAATCATGCCTATAGAACAAGCAAGCAAAACACTTATAAAGATATAAAATGATTTTCTTTTTTTAAAAAGAAGATGAATATATTTTGTTAATGCAGAAAAATGGAATGAAGAAATTTCTCTATCAATCGGTTTGTCTTCATAATCACATTCTTTTTCTTTTAGAATATGTTGATGATCAATTCTATAAATAACATCATAACAATCCCATATCTCTTCATCATGACTAGCAACAATAACCATTTTATTTTCTTCGTGAGCTAACTTTTTCATAATTTGAATAACAGATTGTTTATTTGTATAATCTAAATAAGCTGTTGGTTCATCAAAGATAAATAAACGTGCTTGTTTAATCAAACCACATATTATTGCAACTCTTTGTCTCTCACCACCAGATAATAATGATACAGGTGTATTTATATCTAAAGAAAGATTAACATAATTCATATAATGATATATTTCTTTTTCCGTAAGAGTTCTATCAATAAACGATGCTATTAAGTCAAAGTTTTCTCTCATTGTTAATTCATCAAACAAATCAATATTTTGAGTAATAAAAGCAATCTCTGATCTTCTGAATTGTGATTTAAAATATTCACTTTCTTTATCAATACAAAATCCATCAAAATCATAATTCATACAACATTGTTGAGTTAACATTCCTATTTCTTGAAGCAAGCTTGTTTTCCCACTTCCACTTTCACCAATGAAACCAGTAATTTGACCATAAGAAATATCCATCATCTCATCTTCAAATAAGATACGATCAAATTCTATATGAATATGTTTTAAATGAATCATCTTAATCAACTCTTTCTATATATTTCTTTGTGTTAAACTCTTTAACCCAATAAAGAAGCAATACTATAATAAAGGTTGTTATTATCCAAACAGCAATAAATAAAGTCTTTGATATTTGATTTCCATATACAGGCAACATCATAATATAGTATAAAGCTAAGACAATTGTTGAAACTATAGTCCAAGTTAGCATCATGATATAGCTATCTTCCCTAAAATATTTTTTTATATATTTTTTAAGTCCATCATTTTTCAAAAGTTCCATTTCATTTTTTCTTATATGAATATAATAAACAATAACTCCTGCTACCCCTAACAATAAAGCAACTGAACTCAAACTCGTTAAAAGAAATGATGAGTTCGTTTGTTTTTGTAAATAAGATAGGTACTCTTTTTCAGTAAGTTGTTGACTTACAACTTTATATAATGGATTATCTTTTTCCAATTGTATTTTTAGTTCTTCATCTTTTCCTTCTTCACATATAATCATATATTGTCTAGGTTGATAAGCCCTATACTCCATTTCTTCATTTTTATCGGTATCATTATAATACTTTTTCATTAATGTTTCTAATTGTTGAACTGGCATATATATTCTTGCATATGTTTGTAAACGCCCATCAAAATAATCACTTAGTGATAAAACTCCATTAATAGGAACAGTCACTTCATCTATTTCACATTGCATGTTTAACCCTTTATCCTCTTTATTATATAAGAAATAACTTGGAAAACGTGCATTATATTTTATAGAGATTCCATTATAATCATCTAAATCTAATATTTCATCCATTTCATCATTAATATAAATTCCATCAATCTTCTTTCCATCTTTTTGAATATTTTCTTCTGGATAGTACCCTGTTATAATAATATAACTATTTGGACAAGTTCTCACTCCAGGCAAACATACCTTTGTATCAACTTGATTTATTTTATTTCCATCTTTATAAATATCAATGAGAGCATCTAGACGTGATGTGTCAGTCATAATACAAGGAAGAACATCTTTAACCCCATTCATCCCCTTTATTTGTTCTATTTCTTCTTGACTAATAAAATCCACCACATTACCCAATCCACCATCATCTATAAGATTTAAAAAATCTAATGGATTTTTAGGATCACTTCTTTTAAATAAATAAAGTTTATCATTTTTATAACTTTTTGCTTTTACTGTTTGTGATTCATTTAATGTCACTGTCAAAGCAATTGTTTGTGAAACAAAACTTATACATATACACCCAAATAATAAAATAATAATAAATAAAGTTCTTAGCTTTATATTTTTATATTTTCTATATTTTAATTTGCTAATAGATCTCTTTTCATCTAATAATGAATCTTCTTTTTTACATTTTTTCGTTTCTATTAGTTTACAATTTTTAATCATATAAACTCTATGACTCATATCAATAACTGATTGATCGTGTGTTGCAATAATAAAAGTAACACCTTCATCAGATAATTTCTTAATCACATCAAATAATATATCTTTACTCTTGTAATCAATAGATGCAGTTGGTTCATCTAAAATAATAATATCTTTCTTAATAAATATTGTTAAAGCAATTAAAAATCTTTTTCTCTCTCCTACTGATAATTTAATAGGAGATTTTTTAATATTAATATTTTCTAAGTTTACAAGTTTTAAAGTTTTATGAATGATATTATCATTTATTTCAATATGATAAAGATGACTATAAAAATCAAAATGTTGCTTAATCGACATATTAGGATAAAAATCACCCATTTGACTGACATAACTAACATGTGAAAATAAGAACTCGTTTCTATTCGTTTCATCAAGTTCTTTTCCATCAATACTCAATTTTCCTGAACTTACATTTACTTTTCCTATAAGATATTTTAATAATGTTGTCTTCCCACTTCCACTTTCCCCATCAATAGAAATGATTTCTCCTTTTGATGCTTGAAATGATACATTATCAAAAAGTTCTTTAGCAAATGAAATACTTAGATTTTCAACTTTAATCATATTCATCACCTTCTTCTTATATTATAAATCAAATCATACTATAACAAAAGCAATAAAGACTTACTCTTCCTATTTATTTAGTTCTCTCCAAAGTTAATTATAAACCTATTAACCTAAAGAGGTGATAATAATAGAAGAAAGTTGATAACTTTCTTCTATTAAACAGTATCTGCAATTTAAGGACTTTCCTTATATTAAGGCAATTTAAAAATCATATACACATCAAAATGAATGGTTGTCCATCATCTTAGTTATACTTATTTTGTAGCTTATAATTTATAAGATATAAAATACAAAACACGATGAGCGAAAGAATAATAGGGTAGATATTAAGAATAAGATAAGCACTTAATGGTGCAGATGTTATCATAGGATTATATTGTATATAGCAAAAAACAACCATTCCTATAAAAATCAAACATTCTAAAAGACCCAATTCTAACCATTTCTTTCTATCTAAGCGTAATAGAATAAATGCTATATTTGTAATTATCAATATAATACTTATAACTTTTACAATATTCATATTCATCCTCCTTTCTTAATAAATAAAAACTTTTATATTATTTTATAATCAAGAAAATTCTTCAAACCACTCATCTCTTTCTTATATTATAAACTATATCTATGGATAAGTTGTGGATGTTTTATACAAACAAAAAAGATGTTTTTCAACATCTATCTGTCAAAAGCTAATTCTATTAATCTATCTATTAATTCACTATAAGAAATACCTAAATCAGCAATTAATTGTGGATACATAGAAATATGAGTAAATCCTGGCATAGTATTAATTTCATTTAAATATACCTTATTTGTTTTCTTATCTAAGAAAAAGTCTACTCTTGATAATCCATGTCCATCAACTGCTTTAAATACCTTAAGAGCATACTCTCTAATTTGTTCTTGAATAGATTCATCAACCAATGCTGGTATACAAGTCTTACTTTCTTCATCTTCATATTTAGATTCAAAAGTATAAAACTCTCCATGAGGCATAATCTGTCCTACTCTTGATACAATAGGATCATCATTTCCTAAAACAGCAGTTTCTAATTCAATACAATCAATACATTCTTCTATAACGATATGTGTATCATATTGTGCAGTTTCATTTAATTTATCATAAAATTCTTCTTTAGTATCAACTCTATAACAACCTACACTTGATCCAGAACGACTTGCTTTCATAAAACATGGAAAACCTAAATAATTATCTACTTCATTAAGAATATCTTTTGATTCATCAAAGTTATTCTTAACAACAACCAATTCTCCATTATATTTTTTCTTTATATATAATGATTTGACTTGAGGTATTCCTACAGTCTCTAAGATTTTCTTTGTATAGATTTTATCCATAGATACTGAAGAACCTAAAACTCTACATCCAACATAAGGAACTTCTGCTAATTCTAATAATCCTTGAATTGTTCCATCTTCACCATATTTACCATGCAATACTGGAAAAACAACATCTTGTTGTTTTAATAATCCATAAATATCTTCAATCTTTATAGATTGATCTAACCAAGTCTCTTTTACTAAATCATCTTGTTCTTGATTTAATTCAAACCAATGACCTGTTTTATCAATACCTACTAAAGTCACTTGATATTTATCTTTTTTTATATTATTTAATACAGACGTACATGACATTCTTGAAACAATATGTTCACTTGATTGCCCACCACATAATATAAGTACTTTTTTCATTTAAAATCTCTCCTTTAAATGTTCAACAACTTCTTTAAGTTTCATTCCATTAGATCCTTTAACCAAGACAACATCATCTTTTTCTAATAATTCATCTAAGTATTGATTTAATAATTGATTATTCTCAAAATGATAAATATTATGAAAGCCTAATTCTTTAGCTTTTTCAACAATATATAAACTTGCTTTTCCTACACACAAGACTTCATCAATATTCTTTTCTACAATATATGTTCCAACTTCTTGATGAATAGTTTTTTCATAATCTCCTAGTTCTAACATATCAGCAATAACCGCAATCTTTCTAGAAGGGTATTGTGCTAATACATCAAGACTTGATTTTAATGAATCTAGATTAGCATTATAAGTTCCATCAATAACCTTGATATTTTCTTTTAACTCAATAATATCCATTCTATTCTTTGTGAGTTCAAAATGTTCGATACCTTCTATACATAAATCCATATCAATTTGAAGTGTTAAACCAATTCCTATTGCGACTAAAGCATTATATACAAAATGTTCACCAGAAACAGGTACATGCACATGATATGTCTTTCCTTGATATTCAAGATCAAAGAATGATTCTTCAATTCTTAAATTGACGTTAATGGCTTGTAGTATACATTCATTATGAATACCAACTCTTAATAAATGATAATCCTCTTCTTTAATTGTATGAAGCATATCATTATCATCATTAAGAATTAGTGTTCCATTTTCCTTGAGTCCATCAACGATTTCCATCTTTGCTTTTAAGATATTTTCTCTTGATCCTAATTCTCCAATATGAGCAGTTCCTACATTTGTAATTGCTGCTACATCAGGCTTTGCGATAGTTGTTAAGTAATGAATTTCTTCTAAATGATTCATACCCATTTCTAATATCATAACTTCTTCATCTTGATATCTTAATATCGTTAATGGTAAACCAATATGATTGTTATAATTTCCTAATGTTTTTAATGTTTTATATTTTGTTGATACAACTGAATAAATCATATCTTTTGTACTTGTTTTTCCAACACTACCAGTAATACCTACAACCTTAACATGACGATGTTCTCTTAAATAAGCAGCCATCATCCCTAAAGCTATCAAAGTATCTTCAACTAAGATAACATTCTTATCTTGATATTCAACTGGTTTAGACGTAATAATAGAACTTGCTCCTTTTAAAAATGCTTGTTCTATATAATCATGCCCATCATTATTCTCTCCAACAAGAGGAATATACATTTCTCCACCATGTATTTGTCTTGTATCCTGAGTAAATACTTGAATATCTTCTTCTTGATTCCCACTTAATAATCTTCCATTTGTTGCTTCTATAATCTCTTTTATTAGCATTTGTCCACTCCACCATATAATATATGCCCTATTATAGCATATATTATAAAAAAGAACATATCTAAAAAACAACACTCTTTACTTCTATATAAACAAAATAAATAATTGACAATCAGCAAATATAATGTATAATATTATTGAAATGTTATTTATAATACAAGAAAAGGAAGAGTTGGTGCTCTTCCTTTTCGCTTTTATGAGGAAATGCTATTTATAATATTGGATCAGTCTAAATAACTTAGGTTATTTAAACTTTGTAGAAATAACCAAGAGAATAATAGTGAGTATCACTAAATATTCCATGATTCATTTCCTCCATATCATGTTTTCACATCTCCTCGAAAATAGAACATAAGTCCCACCTCCTTATAAAAGCATAGCTATTTGCTACAAGACAATCATAACACAAAGCAAACGACTGTGCGTCCCAACTTGCTGACAAATGTGACTCATAGAATTCTCATCTTCTTCTCATAAAGTTGTATATTTTTCTAAGAAAAGATTTCGTTTATTGATATTTTCATGAGAATAATGTGGTATTAAGTTAAGAGTCTAATGAAACAAAATATATTGCAATAAAAAAACATGTTGCAACTTCATTGACATTTTAGGATTGTATGCTAAAATAATAGTAACCATTATTGATAAGGAGGGATACTATGGCTGAAACAAAGCTAAGATACTCTAAACAAAGAGAAACTATCTTTGATGTTTTGAAACAAGATTATACACATCCAACAGTAGATTCAATCTATATGAATGTGAGAAAGATTATTCCTGATATTAGTTTAGGTACTGTATATCGTAATCTTAATCTTTTAGCAGAACAAAAAAGAATTCATCGTTTAGATATTGGAGATAATGTTGTTCATTATGATGCAAATATAGAACCACATTATCATATGGTATGTCATGAGTGTGGGTGTATCAATGATTTAGATTTTGATGCATCTTTAATACAACCACTTATTGATAAGGCTCATGAACTTAATGATGATAGAATAACTAGTGCAGAAATATTATTTCATGGGACATGTCATCGTTGTTTAAAAAAGGAATCATAGAAGGGAGGGCATTATAATGCCTACATTAAAAAATTCAAAAACATCACACAATTTAATCCATGCTTTTGCTGGAGAATCACAAGCAAGAAATCGTTACACTTATTTCGCTTCAATCGCGAAAAAAGAAGGATATGTGCAAATTGCAAACATCTTTGAAGAAACTGCTAATCAAGAAAAAGAACATGCAAAAAGATTAATGAAAATATTAAACACAGAATTAAAAGGTGAAACAGTTTATACTGATGGTAACTTCCCAGTTATGTTAGGGAATACTGTTGAATGTTTAAAATCTGCTGCAGCTGGTGAAAACGAAGAATGGACAGATATGTATCCTACTTTTGAAAAAGAAGCAAGAGAAGAAGGATTTAATGAAATTGCTGATATCTTTGCTGCTATTGCTAAAGCTGAAAAAATGCACGAAGATAGATATTTAAAATTAGCTAAGAATATTGAAGATGGAGTTGTCTTTGAAAGAACTGAAAAAGTATTATGGAAATGTAATAACTGTGGATATTCTGTTGAAGCATTAACTGCTCCTGAAAGATGTCCAGCATGTGATCATCCACAAGCTCATTTTGAAGTTTATACATTCTTTGATAAATAAAATACAAAACAACAGATTGAATTGTCTGTTGTTTTTTTTATGTTAATAATTTTCTACTTTATTAACTTGATCAATAATTAACGCAGTTGAAGTATCTATATTTTTTAATAGATAAATCATTTGATTTTCTGCTACTGCTATACATCCTGCTGTTGAAGAAGAATACTTACAATGCATAAAGTAAGCAGCCCCTTTTCCAGGAGTGTTACTTGAATTATAATGAAATGTTGCAAAATAATTATAATGCTTTGGATAATCAACTAGATGTTCATCCTCTACTTTACTACAACCACTATGATCAGTAACAGACTCATCAATAAATTGATTATAAAATTGTTCACCACACCAATAATGCTTATCATTAATCTGCGTATAAGACAAACGACTTCCTGGATTACCCTTTAGTCCATACGCCTTTTCAAAATAATATATTCCGATTGGAGATAGCTTCGAACCTTCAGCTCCTTGTCCCATTCCACGACTCCCAAAAATAGCAGCCGTTTTCATCTTCTCTACCCATTTTCCATTCTCTTTCACAAAATATTGAGCAGTCCCAGATTTAGAAGCATAACTTGTTGATGTATATGTCACTATCTTGTTCACTTTCTTAGAAATATTTGTTTTCTCAATTGTTTGAGGTAATACATAAGAGTAATCCTTTTGATTAACTTCTACAGGTTTTGTTTCTTCAACTACTGGTTCTTTAGGTGCTACTTTCTTCACAACTTCTACTACCTTTTGTTCCTTTACTGTAACACCAATATCCTGACTTTCTTTATTTCCATTAACATCTACTGCAATTATATTCACTTTATAACTACCTGCTTTATCAGTTTGCACATCATCCTTATAAGTATAATAATTGGTATCAGTCTCTTTAACTTCTTTGATTGGCTTATATGTTATATCTCCATCTATTTCATCTGTTATACTTTTAATATAATCCAATACCTTAAACTGACTTTTACACTCTATTGTGACCTTATCTTTATGAAGTTCAATAATAGGTTTTTTTGTATCTTTAACCTCTATTTCTTTTTCAAAAGATTTTTGTTGTTTATCCAAGAAAACTTGAAAAGTCAAAACTTGTTTTCCTATCTTCTTTGTATCAAGTAATGGATATTCTTTAATCTCACCATTTGTATCTTTAACCAATGTTTGACTATTAAATTCACTACCATATTCAACATATTCATTATCATTAAAACTTAATGTGATTAATTTCTCTTGCTTAGTTTGACAACCATATAATAAGAAAACACAAATTAATAATAATATCCATCTCTTCATTATTTTCCTTCCTTTCTAAATCTTTTTCAATAACCACTTACAAAATAATACCTCTCCTTTTATTTTATACTTTTATAAGTACAAAACACAATAGAAATAGATTATTTTATAATAAAAACGCTCACCTTATTGAGCATTTTTACATTCATTAACCAAACCATATTTCTTTATTCCTAATAGAAAGAAAAAACTAA
This sequence comes from Coprobacillus sp., assembly GCA_036639875.1. Classification (GTDB taxonomy): domain Bacteria; phylum Bacillota_I; class Bacilli_A; order Erysipelotrichales; family Coprobacillaceae; genus JAVWHX01. The sequence continues at coordinate 2,325 of JAVWHX010000058.1, read as the reverse complement.
CTAAAGTTCCTACAATACCATATATAGCATCAACAATATCAGGAGTATTCATAAAGATCATCACTGTTTCACACAAGATATTACCTAAAATAATTATTATACCTAATAAAGTAATATGTTTAAACTCTACACCTTGTAACATCCATATGAATCCAATAGCTAGATAAAACAATAAACTTATTGTAAAGTTTGATATATGTGAATTTATTGTTTCATTAAAAACCAAAATATCACTATTAAATACATTTGCCCATCTGAGTATTGTTAATACTATGCAAATGATACAGATGAATCTATAAATATTACTGGTAACTTTTTTAGGTGTATACTTATTTTCCAAACCAAGCACCTCCTTAAATAGCAATTTGATTCATTATAAATGACGATCTTCTTCTATTGGATATTCCAATTCATGTATGAGTTTATTTAACTTAATGACATTGCGAACATTTAAACTCAATATCCCCATCATAACAAAGCCATAAAAAATCATAATACCTATATACATACTATCTTTTCCATCAAACTGAATCGCTCTTGTTAAATATAAGTACAGAGGTAATACAAGCAATCCACAAATCAATAAATTTTTCCACATAACTTTTTTAATCATATCAATTCTAGATTCTTTATCACTAAATATCTCATTGTCTTGATGAGAAACAATTGTTTTTAGTTTTCTAAAATAATACCAAGTCTGAAATTTCATAATATATTCCCAACCACAATCAATGAACATTTGGATATATTGTTCTTCATCCTTTTCATCTTCTTTGTAATCTAATTGGTAAACATATTCCTCTGGTTCACACCTTTCAAAAGTATATTTTATCACCCCTTGAAATTTAACAAACTTCCATCCATTACGATGTTGTGCCTCTAAAAATCTTTGTTCATCTAAAAAATCAGCTAAACCAAAGAATTTTCTCATTATTTTCATTTCCATTATCTCTCACCCCTGCTATTCTTATACAACCTCTCAATTCTCTTTAATTCAATATTTAAAATTTCTCTTCCTAACTCACTTATAATATATGATTTACGTTTTCCTTCTTCTCTAACAAAGACAATAAGTCCATCTTTTTCCATTTTAGATAAACTTCCATACATCGTTCCTGCCCCAATAACAATCTCTCCCTCAGTTATCTGACTAACTTTTTGAATAATGTTATAACCATGCATTTCTTCTTGTAAACAAAACAAAATATAAAAACCTGTTTCGCTCATCGGAATATATATTCTTTTTATCTTATCTTCCATAATACCTCCTATATCGAATCTCGATATATCACAGTTAGATTATATCGAAGTGCGATATAAATGTCAATATATTATCCAAGAGATTAATTCTTTCTTTATATACCCTAACATGTTAAAATATATTTAATTATATTAAAGGGGTTAACGTATGAAAAATATTATTTTTGATATTGGAAATGTATTATTACAATTTCAACCAGAAGCTTATCTTCAAAAACATTATACTCAAGATACGATTGATGATTTAATGACAATTATCTTCGCTAGTGATGAGTGGGTAGAATTAGATATGGGTACTATGATGATTAAAGATGTCATTAAATCATTAACTTCTAAGTATCCAAAATATGAAAAACAAATTATATTTATATTAGAAAATTGGACTGATATGATGGTACCTATTCAAGAAAATGTTGATATTGCATATCAATTAAAAGAGAAAGGTTATTCTTTATATCTATTATCTAATTTTCATACTGAAGCTATTGAAACAATGTTTAACAAGTATGAATTTTTCCATATTTTTGATGGAAAAGTTATATCAGCACATGAAAAGGTTGTAAAACCAGATGAAGAAATCTATCAAATATTACTAAAAAGATATCATTTAGATCCTAATCAATCAGTCTTTATTGATGATTCATTAGCAAATATTACTGCATGTCAAAGACTAGGAATAACTGGTATTCACTTACCTTATCTTGCTAGTTTAAATAATGAATTAAAAACCATTCATGTTTTATAATGAATGGTTTTTAACTTCTTAAATATTTTCTTGAGTAATATTTTGTTGAATTTGTGATAATGGAGTATGACAAAGTGCTTGATTAAAAACAATATCAAGTTGTTCATATGTACAACTATTTAACCAATCTAAATGAGTAATTGAGTATAAACTTTGAACAACTGCTTGAACATCCTTGAGTTTTTGATTCACTTTGCCTTCTTGAATACCTTGGATTATTCCTTCTTCAATCCCATGTTCTAGTCCTTCTTCATACTTAAGTCTCTTTTCACCTTCAACAACCCATCTGCCTAATTGTCTTTGCATGGCATAATGCGCTA
>JAVWHX010000057.1:0-14351 GCA_036639875.1 Coprobacillus sp. | reverse complement strand
CCATAAAATTGAACAACATTGATAAAGTCAGCAAAGTGTTCTTTGTTTTTAAAGTAATCCTTTAAAGTGATATCAGATTTACAAAGTATCATAATGATCATACCTCCTTTTTATATTTAAAAAGAGTTACATAAGTTATGAGGTATGTTACAAACATATAATAACATATTGCAAATATAATTCAATACATTTATATAACTTTAAGCAAATATTTTATAGTGAATAATTTAATTTGATAAATAACTTTTTCTTTACAATTAAAAAATTGTATGTTATATTAAGTTCGTAACCGAACTAACAAGAGGTGATTATATGTTTAAAGATCCAGTAGGTCATAAAATTAAAACATTAAGTAATCTAATGAAGAGAAATGCTGAACGTCATTTTGGTAAGAAACCAGATGAAGCAACATTGATGCATAGTTGGATTTTAGGCTTTCTTCAGCATCAAGAAGTAGAAGGTAAAGATACTTTTCAAAAAGATATTGAAGAGGAATTTTCTATAAATCGTTCAACAACATCTGAGATGTTAAAGCTGATGTGTAAAAAAGGCATGATTCAAAGAGTTGCAGTCACTCATGATGCGCGTTTAAAGAAGATTGTTTTAACTGATCAAAGTCGTGAGTTTAATCGTATGATGGATCAAAAATTCAAAATTCGTTATGAAGAATTAGTTAAAGGATTGACACAAGAGGAGATAGATGAGTTTGCGAAAATAGCAGACAAGCTTATTGATAACTTAAGAAATGTTCTTGATCAGGCTTAGCCTGATTTTTAAAAAGACTAATAGTTCGTTAACAAACTATTGTAAAGAAAGGAAGATATTATGATTAAAACATTAATGAAACAAATCAAAGAATATAAAAAAGATTCATTCAAAACAATATTCTTTGCAATTATAGAGGTTATCCTCGAAATTACTATTCCATTATTAATGGCTGCTATTATTGATAAAGGAATTACTGCAAAAGATATGGATGCAATAACAAAGTATGGAATTATTATGTTAGTGATTGCGGGGTGTACATTATCACTTGGATTTTTAGCAGGAAAGTTTGCCGCAAAAGCTTCAACAGGTTTTGCAGCAAACTTAAGAGATGCGATGTATACAAATATCCAGTCATTTTCATTCTCTAATATAGATAAATATAGTGTGGCAGGACTTGTAACACGTTTAACAACTGATGTTACAAATGTACAGACTGCTTATCAAATGATTATTCGTATGTGTATTAGAGCACCAATGAATTTGATTTGTGCAGTGTCTATGGCAATGATGATTAATGCATCATTAAGTATGATTTTTGTTGTTGCAATTATTTTTCTTGTTTTTGTGCTTGCGATTATTATGTTTCTTGCAATGCGTTATTTTAATGAAGTTTTTCCAAAGTATGATGCTTTAAATGAAAGTGTTCAAGAAAATGTCGTTGGAATTCGTGTTGTGAAATCATTTGTGAGAGAAGTTCATGAAAATGAAAAGTTTAAAAAGGCAGCAGATAATATTTATAAATTGTTTGTCAGAGCAGAAGGAGTTCTTTCATTTAATAACCCAGCCATGATGTTATCAGTTTATGGGTGTGTTTTATTACTTTCATGGCTAGGTGCTCAAAGTGTTGTTGGAGGAAGTTTGACAACAGGACAATTAACAAGTTTATTTAGTTATATTATGAATATTATGATGTCTTTAATGATGTTATCAATGGCATTTGTTATGATCACAATGTCAATAGCGTCGGCAAGACGTATTAGTGAAGTAATTAATGAAAAGTCTGATTTATATTCACCAGAAAATGCATTAAAAGAAGTCAAAGATGGAAGTGTTGATTTTAACCATGTGACTTTCTCATATAAGCATGGAACTGGAGAACCAGTATTAAGAGATATTGATCTTCATATTCAAACAGGTGAAACGATTGGAATTATTGGTGGTACAGGTAGTGCCAAAAGTAGTTTGGTCAATTTGATTAGTCGTTTATATGATGTAGATAGAGGAAGTGTTGTCGTAGGTGGACAGGATGTTCGTCACTATGACTTAGAAGTCTTAAGAGATGAAGTTGCTGTTGTCTTACAAAATAATGTTTTATTTAGTGGAACAATTCTCCAAAATTTAAGATGGGGTAATGAAAAAGCAACAGAACAAGAATGTAAAGAGGCATGTCGTTTGGCTTGTGCTGATGAGTTTATTGCTCGTTTTGAAGATGGTTATAACACTTATCTTGAACAAGGTGGATCAAATGTGTCAGGTGGACAAAAACAACGTTTATGTATCGCCAGAGCATTATTAAAGAAACCTAAAATATTGATTTTAGATGATTCTACAAGTGCAGTTGATACAGCAACTGATGCAAGTATTCAACAATCATTTGAAGAACGTATTCCAGATACAACAAAGATTATTATTTCTCAACGTATATCAAGTGTTCAAGGTGCAGATCGTATTATTGTTTTAAGTGATGGGGTTGCTGATGGTTTTGATAGTCATAATCGATTAATTGAAACAAATGAAATTTATCGTACAATTTATGAGACACAAATGAAAGGAAAGGAGGAAGCCTAATGAAAAAACAAAGTGCGATTTTTAGATTATTAAAAATGATTTTTAAAGAATATTGGATTCATTGTTTGATTGTTTTGGCTTGTATCCTTTTAACAGCACTTGCTACTGTACAAGGAACATTGTTTATGCAAGTTTTAATAGATGATTATATTATGCCAATGATAGGTAATCCTAATCCTGATTTTAGTGCATTGTTTAATGCATTATTAAGAGTCGCTGCTTTCTTCTTAGTTGGTGTTATCAGTGCATTTACTTATAATAGAATAATGGTTTATGTTACTCAAGGATTTTTAAAGAATTTAAGAATTAAGTTATTTGAGCATATGGAATCATTACCTATTCGTTATTTTGATAGAACGTCACATGGTGATATTATGTCAGTTTATACAAATGATACAGATACATTAAGGCAATTAATTAGTCAATCTTTACCACAATTAACATCTAGTGCGATTACAATTGTGACTGTCTTTATTTCAATGGTTGCATTAAATTTACCTTTAACAGGTATTAGTTTATTGATGTTAGGAATTATGGTTTTTGTTTCATTAAAGATGGGAACTTTATCAGGACGTTACTTTATTAAACAACAAGAGTCTATTGGTAAAGTGAATGGTTTTATAGAAGAAATGATTTCTGGACAAAAGGTTGTTAAAGTCTTCAATCATGAAGAAAAAGCAATCCAAGAGTTTAGAGTCTTAAATGAAGAACTCAGAGAAAGTTCTAACTCAGCTAATAAGTTTGCCAATGTTTTAATGCCTGTCACAGTACAAACAGGAAATGTATCTTATATTCTTTGTGCGATTGTTGGTGCGATTATGGCGTTGAATGGTTATGCTGGTTTAACAATTGGGACATTGGTTTCATTTCTGACATTAAATAAGAACTTCAATCAGCCAGTTGGACAAATCTCGCAACAGATTAACAGTGTAGCAATGGCTCAAGCTGGCGCAAAACGTATTTTTGAATTATTAGATCAAACAAGTGAAGATGATCAAGGTGTTGTGACCCTTTGTCGTGTTGATATTGTTGATGGTCAAATGCTAGAAACAACTCAGCGAACTGGACATTGGGCTTGGAAACATCCTCGTCAAGATGGTAGTGTAGAACTTGTACCAATGCAAGGAGATATCCGTTTAGAACATGTTGATTTTGGATATTTTGATGATCGTATGGTTTTACACAATGTAGATGTTTATGCAAAACCTGGTGAAAAGATTGCATTTGTTGGAGCAACTGGTGCTGGAAAAACAACAATTACGAACTTAATTAATCGTTTCTATGATATTCAAAAAGGAACAATTACTTATGATGGAATCGATATTAAACTTATTAAAAAAGATGATTTAAGAAGATCACTTGGTGTGGTTTTACAAGATACACATTTATTTACAGGGACAGTTATGGATAATATCCGTTATGGTCAATTAGATGCTACTGATGAAGAATGTATAGATGCAGCAAAACTTGCGAATGCCGATACGTTTATTAAGCATTTGCCTGATGGTTATCAAACAATGTTAACTGGAGATGGAGCTAATCTTTCTCAAGGACAACGTCAATTGATTGCGATAGCAAGAGCTGCAGTTGCCAATCCACCAGCATTGATTCTAGATGAAGCAACATCATCTATTGATTCACGTACAGAGAAACTTGTACAAGAAGGTATGGATAGATTGATGGATGGTCGTACAACATTAGTGATTGCTCATAGATTATCAACAATCAAGAATAGTGATTGTATTATGGTTTTAGAACAAGGTCATATTATTGAACGTGGTAATCATCAATCATTAATGAAAGAACATGGAAAATATCATCAGTTATATACTGGTGTTATTGAGATGGATTAAGGTCGAAAGACCTTTTTTCTTTATCAAAGATAAGTTCGCAATTGATTGCGAAATGAGGGTTGTTGTGATAGACTCAATTTATAGAAAAGAAAGGTTGTATCGATATGTCAAAAATATTAGTATTAGCAGAAAAACCTTCAGTCGGTAGAGATATCGCAAGAGTTTTAGATTGTCATAAAAAAATAAATGGAGCTATGGAAGGATCAAAATATATTGTCACTTGGGCTTTAGGACATTTGGTCACATTGGCTGATCCAGAGAAGTATGATAAGAGTTATCAGAATTGGAATTTAGATGTATTACCCATTATGCCAGAGAAGATGTCATTGGTTGTGATTGGAAAAACAAGTAAACAATTCAATGCAGTGAAAACACAAATGTTGAGAAATGATGTTCATGAAATTGTTATTGCGACAGATGCAGGAAGAGAAGGGGAACTTGTTGCACGTTGGATTATTCAAAAGATTGGGATTAAGAAACCACTAAAACGTTTATGGATTTCTTCAGTTACAGATAAAGCGATTCAAGATGGTTTTCGTTCTTTAAAAGATGCCAAAGAATATGAACCATTATTTTATAGTGCTTATAGTCGTAGTGTTGCAGATTGGTTAGTTGGTATTAATGCCACTCGTGCACTGACATGTAAGTATAACGCTCAATTAGCGTGTGGAAGAGTTCAAACACCAACACTCGCAATGATAGCTGCTCAAGAAGAAAAGATTCGTCAATTTAAGCCTAGGTCTTTCTACGGTATACAATTACAATCAGATTCTATTTTATGGACATGGCGTTCTGAAAAGAATGAAAACCATTTATTTGATGAAGATAAGATTGATACAATCATCAAACAAATAGAACATGAATCATTCTTAATTACTGATATACAAAAAAGTGCAAAGAAATCATATGCACCTCAATTATACGATTTAACTGAACTTCAAAGAGATGCTAATAAAATGTATGGTTATTCAGCAAAAGATACATTATCAATTATGCAAAACTTATATGAATACCATAAGTTATTAACATATCCTCGTACAGATTCTCGTTATCTTACTGATGATATTGTTCCAACACTTAAAGAACGTTTAGAAGCATCATTAGGTGGACATCATGATGGTGTGATTCAAAAAATATTAAGTCAACCGATTAAAAAACAACCTCATTTTGTTAATAATAGTAAAGTCAGTGATCACCATGCTATTATTCCAACAGAGCAATCTGCTTATTTAGGTGAATTGAATGATAGTGAATTAAAAATCTATGAACTTGTTTTAAAAAGATTCTTAGCTGTTTTATTACCACCTTATGAATATGAACAAACAAAACTAACAGCCAAAGCACAAAATCAACAATTTTATGCTTCTGGTAAAATAGAAAAAGCATTAGGTTGGAAAGAAGTCTATGGACATGAAGAAGATGATAATCAAGAATTAGATCAATTGTTACCATTAGTAAAGGTAGGACAAAAACTTGATATTTCTTTGATTAAGAAAACAAGTGGCCAAACACAACCACCAGCTTATTTTAATGAAGCTTCTTTATTATCTGCGATGGAAAATCCAGTGAGATATATGGATCAAACATCACTTGCTTTAAATAAAACATTGGTGAATACGGGAGGGTTAGGAACCGTAGCAACAAGAGCTGATATTATTGAAAAACTGTTTAATACATTTTTAGTTGAAAGACGTGGACAAGAGATTCATGTCACACAAAAAGGAAGACAGCTTTTAAACTTAGTTCCTCAAGATTTGCGTTCTCCAGAATTAACTGCTAAATGGGAAACAGAACTTGCCTTAATTTCACAAAGAAAGAAACATTCTCAAGAGTTTATTAAAGAGATCCGTGATTATACAGAAAAACTCATTGAGGAAATAGAAAGCAGTGATGCTCAGTTTAAACATGATAACATCACAACGAAGAAATGTCCTGAATGTGGAGAACTCTTATTAGAAGTTAATGGTAAAAAAGGCAAGATGTTAGTATGTTCATCACGTGAATGTAGCTATCGTCAAACTTTATCTATTCAAACCAATGCTCGTTGTCCTAATTGTCATAAGAAATTAGAACTTGTTGGTAAAGGAGATAAACAGATGTTTGTTTGTAAAACATGTGGTTATCGTATTCAAATGCAGGCTTTTCAAAAAGAAAGAGCAGAAAGAAAAGATAATGCAGGGAAGAGTGATGTGAAAAAGTATTTACAAAAACAAAAGAAAGAAGCACAAACAACTGTTGAAGATTCTCCTTTTGCAGCATTGCTTAATCTTAAAGATCAACTTAAATAATTATAAAGCACATTTATTGAAAAGAAGAATAGTGTATGTTAGACTCATGTATATAATGATAACAGATTATCATAATATAGAGAGAAAGGATGATAAATATGTCAAATGTAATTCATGCAAATGAAAGTGAATTTAAGGATTTATTAAATAGTGGGGAAACAGTTTTTGTTGATTTCTTTGCAACATGGTGTGGACCATGTAAAATGTTAGCACCAAGCATTGAAAAGCTTGCTGATGAACATCCAGAAGTCAAAGTTGTGAAAATTGATACTGATCAAATTCCTAGTCTTGCTATGGAATACCAAGTTCAATCAATTCCAACATTAATTGCTTTTAAAAATGGACAACCAGTGAATCGTCAAATGGGATTCATTCCTTATGAAGCATTGGAAGCAATGATCAAATAATCATATATGTAATAAAAAAGCTATCTATAAAATTTATAGGTAGTTTTTTAGTCTTGTTTGATAATCCTCATTAAATTGTTTACTAGGTTCTTGTAAGTATTGTGCTAATACATCAGCATCCTTAATCAATTCACTATAACAATCATCGATTTTGTTTTTATCACTATGATTTTTTATAGCTGTTATAATTATTTTGATATCTTGTTCATCGCATTGTAGCTCTTTTAAAATATCTTCAACCAATAAACTGCTACGATGAGCATGATCAAATGATGTTTGGCTGATATATGTACTATAATCATGAAACAATCCAATGATACCAGCAATTTCAATATCAATATTTTGTTGATTAGCAAGGTATTGACATATTGTAGAGACTTGAAGGCTATGAAAGTAGGCTTCTTTTTTATACATACCATGACTTTTATCTTCAATGGTTTTATAGAAAATATCTTTTAACATTTCATATTGTTTCATCGTCTTAACCCCTTTGGATAAAGATTCTTTGCTTGATGATGACTTTCTTTATAGAAAGATAATGGATAATCTTCTACAAAGATGACACCATATCCTTTTTGATTTGTTCCTTCAATTGCTTCACCATGAAGATATTGAGCAATCTGAATATCTTTTTCGTGAAAATGATAAGATTGTTTTACATCTTCTTTATGTAATGTTAAAGCTAATGCTAAACTAGGTTCAAAACGATTCTTTTTACATTCTCCAAGATACAATCCATTTCTTAAGACACGAATTCCTTTGAGTTGTGGGAATTGCGGAAGGAATGCATAAATATGATTGTTGTTATCATAAAGGTATGGAGGAACATTTATATTTAAATATTGTTTATAGAAATATTCTACAAGCTTTTGATTGTCTTTGGATATGGATGGTTTTAAAGCAGCTTGTTTGTGGATAATTGGTTCGCCATGCTTTTGAATAAGCGCAATAAAATGTCCTTCACCATTATAGTGATGTGGGTACAATCTCACTGCTTCGCTCATATCGATCCCTTCACACATACCATGACTCTTTTCTAAAGGAATTAATGAGCAATCATAATGATCTAATAAATAGTGAACTTGTTGTTCATTTTCAATAGTATTATATGTACAAGTAGAATAAATCAATTGTCCACCAGGTTTTAATAATTGCATAGCTGCATCAATAAGATTTCTTTGAATATAAGCACATTCTTGTACTTTCTCTTTTGACCAAGTTTCAATAGCCAAATCACTCTTTCTAAACATTCCTTCACCACTACATGGTGCATCTAAGATAATCTTATCAAAGAATTCAGGTAGTTCTTTAGGCATAACCAAAGGATCACAGTTTGTGACAATTGTATTCTTCAAACCAAATCTTTCAACATTCTCAGAAAGAATTTTCGCACGTAATGAAACAATATCATTAGCAATCATTAATCCTTCATGAGATAACTGACTTGCGACGGCACATGTCTTTCCACCAGGAGCTCCACACATATCTAAAACATAATCATCACTTTTAACATCTAAGAAATGAGAAACAAGCATAGCACTTGGTTCTTGGATATAATACATCCCACATGAAAAGAATGGAGACTTTCCTAATTGATAATTCTCATAATCAAAATAATAACCATCTTTCACAACAACATGTGGTTTTATATAATCATGATTTAAATACTTTAATCCATTTTGTTTTAAAGGATTTAAATAAAATGCTTTGACTTGAGGCTTTGACAAAGCCTCAATAAATTCATCATATTCATCCTTTAAGAGTTCTTTCATTTGTTTTTCAAATAATTCATTCATATTCTTCACCTTTTCTTATTATACAAATCAAAAGGGGATGTGTAAATATTTATTCTATGTTAAAATAAGAATGGTGATGAAAATGAAGAGATGTGCATGGGCATACAGTGATGAATTAAGAGAATATCATGATAAGATTTGGGGTAAGGAACAACATGATGAAGTTATGTTGTATAAAATGTTAGTTCTTGAAGGTTTACAAGCAGGATTAAGTTGGGAAATTGTATTAAAGAAGGAAAAGGCTTATGAAGAGGCTTTAGATAACTTTGATTATCATATGATTGCTGGTTATGATGAAGATAAATATAATGAGTTAATGGAAACACCTGTACTTATTAAAAATAAGTTAAAGATGAAATCAATTATATTAAATGCACATGCATTTATAGAAGTACAAAAGGAATATGGATCATTTGATAAATACATTTGGTCATATGTCAATAATCAACAAGTGAAACATAGTTATCATAGTTCAAAAGAAGTCCCTGCATTTGATGATTTATCAACTCAAATATCAAAGGATTTAAAAAAGAAAGGTTTTCGTTTTGTAGGACCAACTATTATTTATAGTTATTTACAAGCAATTGGAATCTATAATGACCATGAGGTTGAATGTGCTTTTTATGATTAAAAAGATATTGCTTTTTTATATAAATCATAATATAATAAATAAGCACTGTTAAAGTGTCTTATGTGCCCGAGTGGCGAAACTGGTATACGCACAGCACTCAAAATGCTGCGACTCGCGTCATGTCGGTTCGAGTCCGACCTCGGGCACCATTCTTATGAACAAACCTAATTCTTATATAGAGTTAGGTTTTTTTATATTGTCATCAGTCATTATGATAAGAATGACGGTACTTAAATATTAGTGAATTTAATGAACAACAAAAAAATATCATATATTAATTTTCTATGAAATGAGGAACTAAAATAATAGAAAAAAGTCTTTTTTAAGTCTTGTTTTATTATCATCTATAAATGATTTGAAGAGGTTTCGTTTTTGCTAGATACTGTTATGAAATGAAACATTAAATTATTGTAATTGTAAGTCTTGTATGCTATTCTTATAGAGAAAAGGGTGATATTATGAATAAAAGACATACAGAGATATTGGATTTATTAACTCAAAACAAGAAAATGGAAGTAACGAAACTATCTGATTTACTTGGTGTCTCTCAAGTCACTATTAGAAAAGACTTAGTTATGCTTGAAAGTAGTGGAATCATTATTAGAGAACATGGTTATGCAACATTAAATGAAAGTGATGATATTAATAATAGACTTGCTTATCATTATGAAAGTAAACAAAAGATTGCGAGAGTGGCAGTAGAAACTATTCAAAGTGGTGAAACTGTAATGATAGAATCAGGTTCTTGTTGTGCTTTGGTAGCATTAGAAATTGCCCAAACAAAGAAAGACGTTACAATCATTACAAACTCTGCATTTATTGCTGATTATATTCGTAAGATAGGAACAGTGAAAATTATTTTACTTGGTGGTGAATATCAAAATGAATCACAAGTTATGGTTGGACCAATGACGAGAAAATGTGCTGAAGCATTTTTTGTAGATAAATTATTTATTGGAACTGATGGTTTTACAAAAGAAACTGGTTTTACTGGTAATGATTATATGCGTAGTGAAGCAGTAAGAGATATGGCTAAACAAGCAGCTCATGTTGTGATAGTTACTGACTCAGTTAAGTTTAACCAAAAGGGTGTAGTGAATCTTATTGAAACTGAAAAAGTTAGTTATGTGATTACTGATCAGGATATACCTAATGATTGTGAAACTTACTTGGTTAAGAATAATATTATTGTGAAAAAAGTTTAATAAATTCTTTTCTGTTAAAAAAGAGAACGTAAGTTCTCTAGAAGAAACAATGAATTCCTTTATCTAAGAAGACTTGTTGATAATCAACAAGATCTTCTGGATGAAGGGCTTTTTTATTTTTATATACATATTCTAAGTTTAACATTTCATACTTCTTTTCACCAAATTGATGAAAAGGAAGGAGTTGAACTTTTTGAACACCAACTTCAATAAGGAGGTTAGCTAATCCTTTGGCATCTTCTAATGTGTCATTAAAATCAGGAATAACAGGGATACGAGGAAGAACTTCAATATTATTTTTAATAGCCCATTTTAAATTCTCGATAATCAGTGTGTTATGAACACCTGTTTTTTTGAAGTGTTGTTCACTATCATAGTGTTTGACATCGAATAATAAGAGATCAAACAAAACAGATAATTCTTGAAAGATTTCTTTTTTTATATATCCAGTTGTTTCAATCGCAAGATGTAAATTATGTGTTTTCAGTTCTTTGACAAGCTCTTTTAGGAAATCAGGTTGACTCATGCCTTCTCCACCAGAAATAGTAATTCCACCATCAGACTCTTCATAGAAGTCTTTATCTTGTAAACATTCCCTTACAATATCATCAATTTCCTTATTATTTCCTTCATTAGATAATGCATGTTGTGGACAACAATGAATGCATGTTAGACATCCAGTACATAATTTTTGATCAATGACAATTCTATTATTGATATATTGAATTGCTAAATGAGGGCAGGATTTTACACATGATAAACAATGCGTACATTTTTCATAATCATAAAGAATCTGAATATTTTGAAGTTGTGATTCAGGATTTGCACACCATTGACATTTTAAGGGACAACCTTTGAGAAAGATAGTTGTACGAATACCAGGACCATCATGGATACTAAATTTTTGAATGTTAAATATTATACCTTTTTTCATTGTTAATCTCCTTTATGTAAGGTTATATTATCATAAAATAATTTTATTGTAAATATTTTAATTTCATATGAAACCAATACTATGATTCTATGAAAAAAATATTGACTTTGAACAAATATATTATATAATATAATCGATAAATGAAATAAAATAAACTTTCAAATGAAACAAGGAGGAAGAACAAAATGAAAAATGTTGAACATTTCGGGGATTTGACACCAAGAATGAATAGTTTTAGAGAGAGTGTTTTAGATAAGAAACCTTATATTTGTGCTGAAAGAGCATTACTTACAACAGAATCATATAAACAACATCAAAACCAACCTGCAGTTATGAAACGTGCTTTGATGTTAAAGAATATCTTAGAAAAGATGTCTATCTATATTGAAGATGAAACATTAATAGTAGGAAATCAAGCTGCATCTAATCGCGATGCACCAGTCTTTCCTGAATATACTTTAGAATTTGTAATAAATGAATTGGATTTATTTGAAAAAAGAGATGGAGATATATTCTATATTACTGAAGAAACAAAAGAAGCATTACGTTCTATTGCACCTTTTTGGGAAAATAATAATTTAAGATCAAAAGGTGGGGCATTACTTCCTGAGGAAGTAAGTGTATTTATGGAAACTGGTTTCTTTGGTATGGAAGGGAAATTAAATTCTGGAGATGCGCATTTGGCTGTTGATTATGCAACAATGTTAAAAACAGGTTTAAAAGGATATGAAGAAAGAACGCTTAAGTTAAAAGAAGAATTAGATTTATGTATGACTGAGAATATTGATAAATATCAATTCTATAAATCTGTTTTGATTACTATTGAAGCAGTTAAGACTTTTGCGAATCGATATTCTGTACTTGCTGAAGAATTAGCTGATAAAGCTACTGGTAAGAGAAAAGAAGAGTTACTAGAAATCAGTCGTATTTGTGCTAAGGTTCCTTATGAACCTGCTGAAACATTTAAAGAAGCTGTTCAATCAACATGGTTTATTCAATTGATTTTACAGATTGAATCAAATGGACATTCTTTATCTTATGGTCGTTTTGATCAATATATTTATCCATATTATCAACATGATATTGATAATGGTCTTATAACTGATGATGAAGTTGTTGAAATCTTAGATAACTTATGGATTAAGACTTTAACGATTAATAAAGTGCGTAGTCAATCTCATACATTTAGTAGTGCAGGTAGTCCAATGTATCAAAATGTAACAATAGGTGGACAAACGACTGATAAGAAGGATGCTACAAATCAATTATCATACTTAATATTAAAATCGGTTGCACAAACAAGACTACCTCAACCTAACTTAACAGTGAGATATCATCGTGGTATTCCAAAAGAATTCTTAGATGAAGCCATTGAAGTTATGAAACTAGGAACAGGTATGCCAGCCTTTAATTCAGATGAAGTGATTATTCCTTCTTTTATAGAAAAAGGAGTTAAAGAAGAAGATGCTTATAATTATTCTGCAATAGGTTGTGTAGAAACAGCTGTACCTGGTAAATGGGGATATAGATGTACAGGTATGAGTTATATGAATTTCCCAAGAATTTTATTGATTACGATGAATGATGGAATTGATCCAACATCTGGTAAACGCTTTGTTAAAGGATGTGGACATTTCAAAGATATGAAGACATTTGATGAATTGATGCAAGCAGTTGAACATGTTATGCGAGAATTAACACGTATGAGTGTCATTGTAGAAAATGCAATTGACTTAGCATTAGAAAGAGATGTTCCTGATATTCTATGTTCGACACTTACAGAAGATTGTATTGGAAGAGGTAAAACAATTAAAGAAGGTGGAGCTATTTATGATTTCATTTCTGGATTACAAGTTGGAATCGCAAATATGGCAGACAGTTTAGCTGCTGTAAAGAAACTCGTTTTTGAAGAAAAGAGAATCACAACAACTCAATTATTTGCTGCTTTAGAAGATGATTTTACAAATGAAGATAATCAAAAAATTCAAAGAATGTTAATTGAAGAATCACCTAAATATGGAAATGATAATGACTATGTCGATAACTTAGTTGTTGAAGTTTATAACTCATATATTGATGAAATGAAAAAGTATCCAAATACACGTTATGGTCGAGGACCAATTGGTGGAATTCGTTATGCAGGAACTTCAAGTATTTCAGCAAACGTAGGACAAGGTTTTTCAACAATGGCTACACCAGATGGTAGAAAAGCACGTACACCGCTTGCGGAAGGATGTTCACCAGCCCATTCTATGGATAAGTGTGGTCCAACTGCTGTTTTCAAGACAGTATCTAAATTACCAACACATGAAATCACTGGAGGTGTCTTATTAAATCAAAAGGTGACTCCTCAAATGTTATCAAATGATGAAAACAAAGAAAAACTAGCGATGATGATAAAAACATTCTTTAATAGATTAGATGGATATCATGTTCAATACAATGTTGTATCTAGAGATACATTAATTGATGCACAAAAGAATCCAGAAAAATATCGTGATTTAATTGTAAGAGTTGCTGGATATTCAGCATTCTTCAATGTCTTATCTAAGGCAACACAAGATGATATTATTGAAAGAACTGAACAAACTTTATAAGGAGAGAATATATGGAATTTATTATTGATACTGTCAATTTAGAAGAGATTAAAGAAATGGTAGAGTATATGCCAATTGTTGGAG
>JAVWHX010000056.1:0-14430 GCA_036639875.1 Coprobacillus sp. | reverse complement strand
CATAGTTTGTTTAGTGAAAGACCAACATTAAATGACGTCTTTCTTGAATTAACTGGTACGGAGTTAAGAGATTAACATGCATACTTTTATTCATCAGTTTAAAATCTTAACAAGAGATAGAATTACATTATTTTGGACAATTATATTCCCCTTAATTTTAGCAACTTTCTTTAACATGGCTTTTTCTAAACTTAACTCTAGTGAAGGATTTGATCCTGCTAAAGTTGCAGTTATTATTGAAAAAGATAATAAAGAATTAAAATCGTTGTTAGAAGAATTGTCTAAAGAAGGTGATGATCAATTATTAGATATTACTTATACTTCTTTAGCTAATGCTCAAAAGTTATTAGATAATGAAGAAGTTGTTGGTTATCTTACAATTGATAATGATTTAAAAATGACAATCAAAGAGAATGGTATTTCTCAAACTATTATTCAAAGTGTTGTTGATACTTATCAACAAATGACACATTCAATGGAATCAATAGCAAAGTTAGATCCACAAGCATTTATGCAAATGATTCAAGAGAAGATAGATACTAATCAAGATTACTTTAAAAGTGATAACGTTTCATCACTAGATGCAACAGTGGTTTATTTCTATACGTTAATAGGGATGACTTGTATGTATGCAGGATTTGGTGGATTGACAATTTCTACGAATATAGAAGCCAATCTTTCTAAAAAAGGAGCAAGAATTAACGTTGCTCCAGTATCTAAGATTAAGATGATCTTAACAGGTAATATTGCTGCTTATATTCTTCAATATCTCTCATTAATTATATTATTAGTTTATCTAAAATTCGGCTTAAATGTTGATTTTGGAGATCAAACAGGATATATATTATTGCTGATGGCAGTGGGGAGTTTTGTAGGTGTTACAATTGGTAATTTAATTGGAACATTATTGAATTGTAAAGAGAATACAAAAGTTTCTATTCTTTCTTCAATGTCTTTGTTTCTATCATTTTTATCAGGAATGATGATTGTTGATATGAAATATTGGATTCAAGAATATGCACCAATTTTAGCTAAGATTAATCCAGTTAATCTCATTACAGATGCATTGTATGCTTTATACTATTATCCAACATATGAACGCTTTTTCTCTAATGTTATAATTTTAGGAGTTATGGGTGTTGTTTTAACAGCTATCTCTGTCATGGTATCAAGGAGGAAAAAATATGCAAGTATTTAAGAATTATTTGAAAGTTATGAAGTCATATGTTCCAATGATACTTATATATACATTGATATTTGTTGGAATTGCAGCTATGACAACATTAAGCGGTAATCAAACATCATCTGCGTTTGAAACAAGCAAAGCTAAAATTGCTTTAATTAATCATGATGAAAATTCAGAATTTATTCAATCATTTGAACAATATATAAAAGATAATGCTGATTATGTTGAATTAGAAGATAAAGAGGATGTTTTAAGAGATGCTTTATTCTTTAGAAAAGTTGATTATATTATGATTGTTCCTAAAGATTTTACTAATGATTTCTTAAACAATAAGGATGTTCTGATTGAGACAATGGAAGTACCAGATTCATATGATGGAGTTTATTCAAAGACTTTAATGAATAAATATTTAAATACTGCAAAACTCTATTTGAAAACTGATATTCCTATTCAAGAAATAACTCAACATATTCAAAAAGATTTATCTATTCATACAGAAGTTGAAATGAATACTCAAGTTGTTGATGATCGTATCACAAATGTATCGACTTTTTATAACTTTGCAAATTATACACTTTTATCAATTATTATTGTTGTTATTTCAATGGTTATGATATCTTTTAGAGATGAAAAGATTCATCGTAGAAATCTTATTTCTAGGACTACTTATAAAAGTTTAAATCGACAGTTATTATTAGGTAATATTGTTTCAACAATAGGAGTATGGTTATTATATGTTATTTCAAGTATTATTCTTTATCAAGAAGTTATGTTTACAAATTCAGGATTATTAATTATATTAAACTCTTTTGTATTAACAATCTTTATACTTGTCTTTAGCTTCTTCTTAACAAGCCTTACTCAAAAACGTGAAGTTGTGAGTGGAATTTCAACTGTTGTTGGATTAGGAACAAGTTTTATATCTGGAGCTTTTGTACCACAAGAATTCTTGTCACCCGCTGTCTTATCAATTTCTAAACTTACGCCATCTTATTGGTATATTACAAACAATAATTTGATATCTAAGACAACTGATTTTTCATGGACAGGATTACAACCAGTCTTTATGAACATGGTCGTTATCCTTGGATTCGCAATAGTATTTTATATTCTTATCCAACTAACATCACGTTTAAGATTAAAGAAGTAGTGTTATTAAACACTATTTCTTTTTTCTATATGTTCTTTATTTGTACACAAGAATTGGATATACTTATAATATGAAGATAAAATGGGAGGCAATTCTATGAAAGAGATTAAACAAACTGTTGAAGAAATAAAAAAGGCTGTTGTTGGTAAAGATGATATTATCATAAAAACAATTATGACTATTTTAGCTAGAGGACATGTCTTGTTAGAAGATATTCCTGGAGTTGGAAAAACCAATCTTGCTCTTGCTATTTCAAAGAGTATGAGTTTGGATTATCATCGTATTCAATTAACAACTGATGTTATGCCTAGTGATATTGTTGGATTTACAATGTATAATCCACAAAAGAATAATTTTGAATATAAACATGGGATTGCTTTTTGTCATTTGTTATTAGCTGATGAAATTAATCGTACTTCTAGTAAAACACAAGCCGCTTTACTTGAGTTAATGGAAGAGGGACAAATGACAGTTGATGGCAATACATATCAATTACCTAAACCATTTTTTGTAATTGCAACACAAAATCCATTTGGATCAGCTGGTACACAGCTTCTACCAGATTCACAATTAGATCGATTTATGGTGAAGTTAAGTTTGGGTTATCCAAACTCTGATGATGAAATCAATATTTTGAAGACACGTCAAACTAAAAATCCATTAGAAGATATTATATCGATACTAAAACCAGAAACAATTATTCAATTTCAAAATGAAATAGATAAGATATTTGTAAGTGATGAGATTTATCATTATATTGTTTCAATTGTAGAAACAACAAGACATCATCCTTATATAGCTCAAGGAGCTAGTCCAAGGGGATCTTTATGTCTTATGAAAATGGCAAAAGCATGTGCTTTTTTAGCTCAACGTGATTTTGTGATTCCTGATGATGTGAAAGCAATTGTACATGATGTATTAGGACATAGGTTGATATTAAATTATGATGCTAAAATGAAAGAAGCAACTTCTATAAGCATTATTGATGATATTTTAAAAGAAGTGAAAGAACCAGGTATTGATTAATGTATAAAGGGGTTCTTAAATACCTTTTCAGTCTTGTCCTGCTATTTGTTTTTTGGAGTTTATTTTTAGGCTATTATCCATTTCTGTTTTGTTTTGTTTTCATTGTTGTTTTATTGTTTTCAATACTTATAAGTTTTCTTTTTATGCGTCATACTGATATCACGTTGAATAATGTAAGTATTGTAGAAAGAGAAACAGCTTTAAGAACAACGTTTTCTCTTATTCATAAAACACCTCTTCATTGCACGAAAGCAATCATTACATATAAAGTTATTGATAATCTAGGGAATACTATTATTTCTAATAAGGCAATGATTTATAACGATCAAATTATGAAAGATATTGTTATGAATCATAGTGGCTATTATAAGCTTGTTATTGAAAAAGTTTATTATTTCGATATCTTACAATGTTTACCCTTTAAACGAAAGTATAATTATCAATACCCATTTTATGTCTTTCCTAAAATGATAAAAACTGATGAATATCTTAAACAAAACATTGGATTTTCAATTGAATCTTATGAATATGATATGCTTAATAAAGGTGTGGATTATTCTGAAGTATTTGAAATTAGAGAATATAATGAATTTGATTCTTTAAAACATATTCATTGGAAAGCCTCTATGAAAAAAGGGGACTTGTATGTTAAGGAAGGAAGTCAACCTATATTAAAGAAATTGTTATTAACAGTTGAATGTCATGGTAATAAGGATATAAATGATAAGACTTTAGATATATTTTATTCATTGTGTTTATCGCTTTTAGAAAAGGGTATAGATTATGAAATTATTTGTCCTTCTTTGAATAATCAAAAATATAATATTGAATTGATTAAGAGTGATACTCATTTTAAAGAATGTTTTCAAAGAATCCTTTCAACTTCTTACCAAGATATAGATGAATATATACAATCCATTAAAGAATATTCAACACTTTATATTGTTAAAAATAGTGGAATAGAGGTGAAAGAAATATGAAAAAAATGATTTCTTTTTCTCAATACTTTATTCATATCCTTATTATTGTTTGTGGGATAATTGGAGTTATAGGGGGATTGTTAAGTTCTCTTGAATTTCCAAGTGAAGCAAATATTTGTTTGTTATTTTTGGTGATAATTGGTTTGTTTATTTATTATCTTTATTATCAAAAGAGTAAAAAAGTAGGAATCTATGTTGTTATAACTGAAATTATGTTAGCTATTTATTTATTTGTATTACGCTCTTTAGATATTAATAATCTTATCAATCAACTTAATTATATTATCAAATATGATTATTATTTAAAAGTAGATGGGCTTTTAAGTAATTCTTCTATATCTGATTCTTTATTCTTATTTGCATTTGTCGTTTTTATTGGATTACCATTTGTTTATCTTATTGTTTCTGTTGTTATGAATAAAAGATTTGTTATTATTAAACTTATTGTGCTATTAATAATGTTTATATTTCCAATTGCGATTAAGCATCCTTTGTCAAATGTAGCTGGTTATATATTTGCAATATTCTTAGTCTATAGTTTTGTATTTTCATTTTTAGTACATAAACAATCTGTTCAAATAACGCATCAAGCTATTGTTCTTACAATCATTGTTATAACACTAATGTTTTCAAGTGTTTTTCTAGAATCTAATCCTATCTTTAAAAGTAATTCTTTTGATGTTCTTTTTAACATTTCTAGTTGGGTAGAAGAGAATCAATGGAATCAATGGTTTAATACTCAAAATTCAACAGGTGCTAGTGCTTCTATTAATGGAGCTTTACCCAATGGTAATGTCACTATTGATGGAAGAATTGCTTTAAAAGTGAAGTCAGATAAAGCATTCTCTTCTTATTTAAGAAGTTATTCTTTAGGTTATTATACAAATAATCGTTGGCAACCTGTTGTTAATGAATATGAGGGTGACAGTAATAAATCTTTATTAAACTATAGTCTAAATCAAGATATTTTTGCTGAATATACTGCAACAGTGAAGATAGAAATGGAAAGAAAAACCAAGTATCAAATTGTTCCTTATTATCCTATTATGAATGAGTCCTTGGTCGATGATTCATATTATAAAGCTATTGATGAACCAATACGTGTTGACTTTACAAAGAATATTCAGTATTTTGATGGATACAATGGATATGATGATTCACAATATTATAACTATGTTTTAAAGGAATATATGAATGTTCCAGATAATTTGAAGGCTAAGTTTAAACAACTTGTTGAAAAGGAAAAAATAACTCATGGTAAAGATCTTGAATATTCTTCCTTTGTAGAAAAATTAGCATATGTGACAAATCTTTTAAATGAATATACTAACTATAGTCTAGATTCTGGCAATTTACCTGCGGGTAAAGATTTTGTTGAGTATTTTCTTTTTGAAAATCAAAAGGGAAGCTGTACTCATTATGCCTCTGCTGCAACATTGTTGTTGAGATATTTAGATATACCATCACGATATGTTACTGGTTTTGTAATGACATCAAGTGATTTTGATAAGAATAATGAAGCTATTATTAGAAATAATCGTGCTCATGCATGGGTTGAGGTTTATCAAGAGGGAGTCGGATGGATACCAGTGGATTTTACAAAGTCAATAAATTCCGAAACGACTGAAACTGGAATGGCTAGCCAACTTGATGCATTATTGCAAAATCAAACAACAGGTGAAGAAGCACCAGTCGTTCCAGAGACAAGACAAAAAGATCCACTTAGTTTAAATCGATTTGAAGAAGAAGTTTCTGAGACAGATACAGACGTTGAAGAAAATGTAACTTCTTGGTATGATGTTATTGTTCAATATAGTCAGTATTTATATGTTATTGGTGGAGGATTGTTTGTATTTATTATTTATCGTTATAGTCAAAAAACACTGATATTATATAAAATAAAGAAAGCAAAAAATAACCAAAAAGTTATTCTTATTTATCAACGCATGCTTAAAATTGATAAAGATAAGGCTTATATAAATGATGATGTTGTTGATATGGCATATAAGGCTAAGTTTTCACAGCATTTCATTGATGATAATGAGATTGAAAAAATGAATGCTGAATTAAAGGCGGTACAAGATTATGTCTATCGTTCTTTACCTTGGTATAAGAAAGTTTTATATAAATATATCTTAGGTTACATGTAAAAAAGATCCTTTACGGATCTTTTTTAGTCTTGTTTTAAATGATTGATGTCAGCATAATTGGGAATCCCATTTTTATATGTAACATTGACTTCTCCTTGAATTAAAGGATAAAGGTAATCATATAATTCTTTTGTGATATTATTATATTCTTTGTTTATCCATTCTATTGGAATGCGTTGTTCAAGATTTGCAATTTCACTGACATCTTTATAATCACATTCAATAACATAAGGTGATTGACTTGTTCTTAAGAATGTCATCATAACACCAGTATGACCAGCCATAGATGTTTTTACTGCATATTGTCCTATTTCAAAAGATTCATCTAAATCAACTTTTGAAGCTATATGCATCGCACATCTTTGTAGAACGTTTAATTCAATACTTCTGACTTTACATTTGAATTCTTGATAAACCATTGTTTCAAGAACTTTTCCAGTACCTGAATGTAGGATATGTCCAAAAGCATCACGTTTTGCATATTTAGAATCAGAATCCATAAATTCTCCATCTTCATTCTTGATTCCTTCACTAACAGCAATAATAACACTTCTTTTTGTTTTAAACACTTCACGAATATCATTTAAGAAACGTTCTTTGTTAAATGGTGCTTCTGGTAAGTAAATTAAGTCTGGTGCATCACTACATTTTGTTCTTGCTAGAGCACTAGATGCAGTTAACCATCCAGCATTTCTTCCCATGATTTCTACAATTGTTACTGAGTTTAGTTTGTATATAGAACTATCATATGCGATTTCTAACATTGATGTTGCTACATATTTTGCAGCTGAACCAAATCCAGGCGTATGATCCGTTCCCATTAAATCATTGTCAATAGTTTTAGGAATACCAATAAAACAAATTGTAGACTTAATACTGTTTGCATATGCTGATAACTTAGCAACAGTATCCATTGAATCATTTCCACCAATATAATAAAAATCAGTAATGTTTAAATCATTGAATATACGAAATAACAATTCATAAGTTTGAGGATCTTCTTGATATGTTGGTAATTTGTATCGACAAGATCCTAAGTACATAGCAGGGGAATGTTTAAGGTGTTTGATTTTATCTTGATCGTTAAATAACTCTAAAAGATTTAAGTATTTATTTTCTAATAAACCTTTAACACCATTGATCATTCCATAAATATTTTCAAATTGCTTTGTATCAATACATTCAGAAATAACTCCAGCTAATGAAGCGTTGATTGCAGTGGTTGGTCCACCAGATTGCCCAATAAAACAGTTTCTTTTTTTCATTACTAAACTCCTTTGCTTTTTTTCTACAACATTCTATCATTTTTTTGAATGTAAAAAAAGCCTATTTTATATAGAAATTCTGAAATAGATAAATATTTGATTAAATAACTTTATAAGTTAATCAAAGGATAAGTATAAGTCATGTTTTTTCATAAGGAATTGATGAAATGATATGGAAATTTAAATAAAAAAAGAGTATACTGTACCTATATATAGGAGGAAAATATAATTATGTCTAAAAACTATTTATCAATGGATGGGAATACTGCTGCTGCTCATGTTGCATATGCATTTAGTGAAGTTGCTGGTATCTATCCAATTACACCTTCTTCTCCAATGGCTGAGAATGCTGAAACTTGGGCTGCTCAAGGGAAGAAAAATATTTTCGGATCTGCAATTAATGTTATTGAAATGCAATCTGAAGCTGGTGCTGCTGGTGCTGTTCATGGCGCACTTCAAGGTGGGGCTTTAGCTACTACATTTACTGCATCACAAGGATTGTTATTAATGATTCCAAATTTATATAAGATTCAAGGTGAATTATTACCAGGTGTCTTCCATGTTGCTGCAAGAGCTTTAGCAACACGTGCTTTAAATATTTTTGGTGATCATCAAGATGTTTATGCTTGTCGTCAAGTTGGTGCACCAATGTTATGTTCACATAGTGTTCAAGAAGTTATGGATTTAGGTGGAATTGCTCATTTAGCTGCAATTAAAGCAAGTGTTCCGTTTATTCATTTCTTTGATGGATTTAGAACATCTCATGAAATTCAAAAAGTAGAAGTTATGGATTATGAAGTTTTTGATCAACTTCTTGATAAAGAAGCTTTAAAGAAATTTAAAGAAAGTGCTATGAACCCACATATCAATCCAGTTGAGCGTGGTGGTGCTGAAAATGATGATATCTATTTCCAAGGTAGAGAAGCACAAAATCAACATTATGCTGCTGTTACTGAGATTGTTGCTGATTATATGAAAAAGATTTCAGATATTACAGGTAGAGAATATGCTCCATTTACATATTATGGTGCTAGTGATGCAACTCGTGTTATTGTTGCAATGGGTTCTGTTACTGAAACAATTAAAGAAACTATTGATGAATTAACAAAACGTGGAGAAAAAGTTGGTTTAGTTAAAGTTCATTTATATCGTCCTTTCTCTCCAAAATATTTATTAGATGTAATACCTGCTTCTGTTAAGAAAGTTGCTGTATTAGATCGTACTAAAGAAATGGGTGCAACTGGTGAACCATTATACTTAGATGTTGTAAGTGTATTAAAAGATAGTGATATTGAAATTATTGGTGGACGTTATGGTATGGGAAGTAAAGATACAACTCCACGTCAAATCAAAGCTGTTTATGATCATTTAAATGAAGATAAACCATTTGGATCATTTACAATTGGTATTAATGATGATGTGACTCATTTATCATTAAAAGAAGATGATGATTTTGTAGTTGAAGCTGATTATACTGCATGTTTATTCTATGGTTTAGGATCTGATGGAACTGTATCTGCTAATAAGAGTTCAATTAAAATTATTGGTGACCATACTGATTTATATTCACAAGCATATTTTGCTTATGATAGTAAAAAAGCAGGTGGGGCAACTCGTTCTAACTTAAGATTTGGTCATTCACCAATTAGAGC
The DNA here is from genome assembly GCA_036639875.1 of Coprobacillus sp. Taxonomy (GTDB): domain Bacteria; phylum Bacillota_I; class Bacilli_A; order Erysipelotrichales; family Coprobacillaceae; genus JAVWHX01. Next base: position 5,021 of record JAVWHX010000056.1, on the reverse strand, counting down.
AACTTATTATGTTAATAATGCTGACTTTGTGTCTTGTTCACTAGATAACTATTGTTTAAAATATGATATGTTAAAGAACCTTAAAAAAGGTGGAACATTCTTATTAAATACTGAATTTGATGTTAATGAAATTGTTGATTATTTACCAAATAAATTAAAGAAACAATTAGCTGATAAGAATGCTAAATTCTATATTATCAATGCTAATAAAATAGCAAGTGAAATTGGAATGGGAAGAAGAACAAATACTATTCTTCAATCTGCTTTCTTTGCATTAAATCCACAAATTTTACCTATTGAAAAATCTGTTGAATTTATGAAATCAATGGCTAAGAAAACTTATGGTAAAAAAGGTGATGCAGTTGTTGAATTAAACTATAAAGCAATTGATGCTGGTAAAGATGCTATTGTAGAAGTAACTATTGATAGCAATTGGGCTAATTTAACTGTTAATGAAACAAAAGCAAGAATTGGTGATGATCATTTTGATGATTTCGTATCTGTTATTAATTCATTAGATGGATATGATTTACCAGTTTCAGCATTTATGGATAAATTAGATGGATCTATGAAATCTAATATGGCTATTCATGAAAAACGTGCGATTGCTACTGAAGTACCTCGTTGGAATAAAGACAACTGTATTCAATGTAATAATTGTGTTATGGTTTGTCCACATGCAACTATTCGTGCTTTCTTAATTGATGATGCAGAAATGGCTAATATGCCTGAAGATATTAAAGATGATGTATTAAATCCAATAGGTAAAAATGTTGATGGTTTAGTATATCGTATTCAAGTTTCTCCTGATAACTGTGTTGGATGTGGTTTATGTGTAACTGAATGTCCAGGTAAAGCAGGAAATAAAGCATTAGAAATGGTTCCAGTTAAAGAAGAACTTGAACATGCTAAATTAGCTGATCATGTGTATGCTCATGTTTCTTATAAAGCTGATCGTTATCCTTTAACTACTGTTAAGGGTGTAGGATTTATGAAACCATACTTTGAAGTTTCTGGAGCATGTGGTGGATGTGGTGAAACTCCATACTATCGTTTAGCATCTCAATTGTTTGGTAAAGATATGATGATTGCAAATGCAACTGGATGTAGTTCTATTTACACTGGTTCAACACCATCTACTCCATGTGTTATTGATGAAAATGGACAAGGTCCTGCTTGGGCTAACTCTTTGTTTGAAGATAATGCTGAATTCGGTTTTGGTATGAAACTTGCTGAAAATTATAAGACTAAACATTTATTAGAAGTTATTATTGCTCATAAAGATAACTGTGAAGCAGAACTTACTGAAGTATTGAATAAATATGTTGAAGTGAAAGGTCAAAGAGAAGAAGAAAGAGCTTTATTTGATCAAATCATTTCATTAGTTGAAGCTTCTAAGTGTGAAGGTATTAAAGAATTATTAAATCACAAAGGTGATTTGGTTACAAAATCTCAATGGATTGTTGGTGGAGATGGATGGGCTTATGACATTGGATACGGTGGTGTAGACCATGTCTTAGCAAATGATCAAAACGTTAATATCTTAGTATTAGATACTGAAGTATATTCTAATACTGGAGGACAATCTTCTAAGTCTTCACAAGCTGGTTCTATCGCTAAGTTTACTGCTGGTGGTAAGGCTGTTGCTAAAAAAGACTTAGCTCAAATTGCTATGGCATATGGACATGTATATGTAGCACAAGTTGCTATGGGAGCAAATCCAATGCAAACAATTAAAGCATTTAAAGAAGCAGAAGCATATGATGGACCATCATTAATTATCGCTTATTCTCCATGTATGGAACATGGAATTAAAGGTGGTTTAGGTGATCATCAACAACAACAAAAACGTGCTGTACAAAGTGGTTACTTTAACTTATTAAGATTTGATCCTCGTTTAGAAGATCAAGGAAAGAATCCATTACAATTAGATTCTAAAGAACCTGATTTCTCTAAATTCCAAGAATTCTTGTTGAGTGAAAACAGATTTGCACAATTAGTAAAAGTAAATCCAGAACACGCAACTCAATTGATGGAAAAATGTGAATCAGATGCTAAGAAACGTCGTAATCGTTTAGACAGATTGGCTTCAGAATAATTAAAATATTGATTGTAAGAGAAGGATAACGAAATTCGTTATCCTTTTTTTACGTTATGAGTTTGTCTTAAGATAAAAAATACATTATCTTAACATTGTTAAACTTACTAAAAAATAGAGATTATTAGATAATAAGGATAGATTAATAAGAAGAAAATGTAGTATTTCTACAAGGAGAGTATTATGCAACATACAATTTATTTTCAAATTCGTTCTATCTATCAAGGCTTAAGACCATCTGAACAAAAAGTCGCCGATTTTATTCTTAACTACGATGAAGTATTTGATGATTTATCATTAGCATTAATTGAAAAAGAAGTAGGGGTTTCTCAACCAACAATTGTAAGGTTTGTAAAAGCATTAAACTTTCATAGTTTTAAACAATTTAAATATGCATTATTAAGAAGTGAACAGACTTCTTCTCTACTTTATGGTTTTGATTTAGAGCATATTCAATCATTAGAAGATATTCCATCACTAATGATTGCTACTTCGATGTCTATGCTAGAAGATTGTCTTCAATCAATATCGGTACAAAACTATCGACAAGCTATAGAACTTATTCATCAAAATGATAATATAGCACTTTATGCTGTTGAAAACTCAGCAAATGTTGCTCGTGATTTGATGACAAAGCTTTTGTATCTAGGTAAACATGTGACATATCATGATGATTATTATTTGCAAAATATTGATGCAAGTAATTTAACAAGTCAGAGTTTAGCGATTGGAATTTCCTATTCAGGTAATTCTGTTAATACATTGGAAGCTTTAAAACTAGCTAAACGTAATCATGCAAAAACGATTACAATAAGCAATTTTAAAGATGCTTTGATACATCAATATAGTGATGTATCATTGTGCACTAGTCAAAAACAATACTTATATGGTGATGCCATTTTCTCTCGTACTACTCAAACAGCTCTTGTTGATATGCTATATGTTGGAGTTATGTTATGTGATAAAGAAAAGTATACAGAGAAGTTAGATAAGTATAGTCAACTTATTAAAATGCGTGGTTTTCAAAAAGATAGGTAGTTTTACTACCTGTTTTTGTATATTTTTTTAACTATTTCTTTACAATTATTTAACTTTATATGAATAGATAAACTCTTTAGAAAATGTATATAATGCAAGTGTCTTAGGACAAGGAGGAATAAAATGTTACGATTAGAAAATATAGAGAAATCATTTGATGGAGTCAATATCTTAAACAATGTATCTTTGGATATTCCTAATGGGGAGATAGTTTCTATCTTAGGACCATCTGGAAGTGGAAAGACAACATTATTAAATTTAATACTTGGAATTACTGATGTAGATCAAGGTAAGATTATTTTTAATGATGAAGATATTACTCATGTCACTATGGAAAAAAGAGGATTTAACATCGTGTTTCAAGATTATGCATTATTTCCAAATCTTACAGCACATGAAAATATTACTTATGGTTTAAAAAACAAGCCACATATTTCTACTCATGAAGAAGTTAATGAATTGATTCACTTACTTGGTTTAGAAAAACACTTAGATAAAAGAATTGATCAATTATCTGGTGGGCAAAAACAACGAGTTGCTTTGGCGAGAACATTGGTTATGAAACCAAAGATTCTTTTACTTGATGAACCATTAAGTGCGTTAGATGGAGTTATTAAAGAATCGATTAAAGAAAGAATCAAACTGATTGCAAAAGAGTATAACCTTACAACAATCATTGTTACTCATGATCCTGAAGAAGCATTAACATTATCAGATAGAGTCTTAATTATTAATGAAGGAAAGATATCACAATATGGTAGACCTGAAGATATTATGCAACAACCTAGTTGTGATTTTGTAAAAGATTTTATATTAAACCAATTAGAAATAAAAAGAAGAAATATCTTTACTTTATTTAATCCTTTACAAGAGCAAATGATATAAGATGAAAAAAAGCATAGAAATAAAAATAATTTATTGGTTTGTAATTGGATTGTTTGCATTATTCTTAGTAGTTCCATTAGGATCATTACTTATACAATCATTTCAATATCAAGGAAGTATATCTCTACAAAATTATATAAGTATGTTTTCACAAAAAGGATTCTTAGAAGCATTAAAGAATAGCTTTATGGTTTCAGGATTAAGTGCTCTTATAACAGTTTTATTAGCATTTATTATTGCTTACGCTATCAATTATACAAATATATTACAACCTATAAAAAAATCAATAAAATCAATAACAATGTTACCAATGTTATTACCAACAATTACTTATGGATTTGCTATTATATATTCATTTGGTAAACAAGGATTATGGACTAAGATATTTGGATTTCAATTATTTGATATCTATGGAATGAATGGACTTATATTAGGATATGTCATTTATACACTACCTATAGCATTTATGTTAATACATAATGCTATGGAATATATAGATAAAAAGTTTATTGTTGTTTCTAAGCTTATGGAAGATAGTCAGTTTAAAACATTTATAGTGACTTTGATTAGACCATTATTAGGAACTTTGGTTGCCGCTTTCATTCAATCATTTTTCTTAAGTTTTACTGATTTTGGAATTCCTGCATCAGTGGGAGGTAAATTTGAGGTTGTATCAAGTGTTCTCTATACGCAAATGTTAGGAAGTATACCAGATTTTGCTAAAGGGGCAGTTGTAGCAATGATGATGCTTATTCCTTCAATATTAAGTATTCTTGTACTTCATTATTTAGAAAAATATAACATCAGATACAATAAGATATCTAAAATTGAGTTTAAGAAAAATAAGATAAGAGATATAACGTGGGGAAGTATTTCTATTTTCTTTAATATCATTATTATAGCAATATTTGCAGTTATCTTTTTAATGCCTTTTATTAAAGAATGGCCCTATAATATCACCTTTACATTATCAAATATCACATCAGTATTAAATGACTCA
>JAVWHX010000055.1:0-14556 GCA_036639875.1 Coprobacillus sp. | reverse complement strand
GGTTCCAGATAATAATTGAGGAGGAAGATAAATGGAAAAGAAACCTATCAAAATCGTTACAATTGGTGGAGGAAGTAGTTATACTCCAGAATTAATGGAAGGATTTATCAATCGTTATGAAGAATTACCAATAAGAGAAATTTGGTTAGTTGATATCGAAGATGGAAAAGAAAAATTAGAAATCGTTGGAACTATGGCACAACGTATGTGGGATGCATCTCCATATGATGTAAAAGTTCATTTAACATTAAATAGAAGAGAAGCATTAAAAGATGCAGACTTCGTTACAACTCAATTTAGAGTTGGTTTATTAAATGCTCGTGTTAAAGATGAAAGAATTCCATTTTCTTATGGAATGTTAGGTCAAGAAACAAATGGTGCTGGAGGAATCTTCAAAGCATTCAGAACAATTCCTGTTATTTTAGGTATTGTTGAAGATATGAAAGAATTATGTCCAGATGCATGGTTAGTTAACTTCACTAATCCTAGTGGAATGGTAACTGAAGCTGTTATGAAATATGGTAAATGGGACAAAGTTATTGGTTTATGTAACGTACCTGTTGGTGCTATGATGGCAGAACCAGAAACTATTGGAACAACATTGGATCAATTGGTTTATAAATTTGCTGGATTAAACCATTTCCATTGGCATAAAGTTTATGATATGTGTGGTAATGAAGTCACTCAAAAAATTATTGATGCTATGTATGAAGGTAAAGATGGTGGTATCCCAGCTAACATTCATGACATCCCATTCTTTAAAGAACAATTAGATCAAATGAAAATGATTCCTTGTGGATATCATAGATATTATTACAGACAAGAAGAAATGTTGAAACATGGTTTAGAAGAATATAATACAATCGGAACTCGTGCTCAACAAGTTAAACAAACAGAAGAAGAATTATTTGAATTATATAAAGATATTAATTTAGATCACAAACCAGAACAATTAGCTAAACGTGGTGGAGCTCATTATTCTGATGCAGCATGTGAAACTATTGCATCTATTTATTCAAATGCTAACAGACATATCGTTGTTACAACTAAGAACAATGGTGCAGTACCTGATCTTCCTGCTGATTGTGCTGTAGAAGTATCTGCATATATTGGAGCTACTGGAGCTAAAGCTGTTGCTTTTGGACCATTACAACCAGCTCAACGTGGTTGGTTACAATGCATGAAAAACATGGAATTCTGTGTTGAAGAAGCAGCTGTAACTGGTGATTATGGATTAGCTTTACAAGCATTCATTTTAAATCCACAAATTCCTTCAGGGGAAACTGCTAAGAAAGTTCTTGATGAATTATTGTTAGCTCATAAGAAATATTTACCACAATTTGCTGCTAAAATTGCTGAATTAGAAGCAGCTGGAGCTACAATTAAAGATGATGTAGCAAGAGAAATTACTGAAAAAGGATTATAAGATATGAAAAGTCTCATTTGAGACTTTTTTCTTTTGGTGCTATATCGTTCAAGAAATGCTTGTGATAAAATGAGTTTAATGGGGAAGAGTATGATTGAAATATTGAAGTTTATCAAACAATTCTCATATGCTTATTATACCAGGCTCATAGATATCTCAAGAATAGACAAATATGTATGAACTGTTGGGATATTCATGGAAAAAATGGAAACCTCTATTGTTTATTAAGTTGATACACAATCTACCTATTTCAGTGTTATAACATTTGTGGAGTGAAAATTCTGCATTGAAAGGTAAGAGTTGTAGCACTTCTTTTTCTTTTTAGAATTTTCTACTTATTCTTATACATATTTTTTATATAAAATCAATGTATTTGTATAAAGTATATTATAAATGTTTTCACTTTAAGATTAAAAATCGTGTATACTAGTAATAAGGATGTGATGAAATGATAACTCCAAAACATTTAAAGAAGAATATAAAAGGTGACTATCGATTGATTGTTATTAGTGATATACATGGGCATTTAGATAGATTAAAGGTTTTATTAAAGAAAGTTGAATATAATGAAAAAGATTATTTGGTTATTTTAGGTGATTTTGTTGAAAAGGGTGATCAAGTGATTGAAACGATTCATTATATTCAACAATTAGATAAAAACAGAAGAACTTTTGTTTTAGCAGGTAACTGTGAATGGGCATTACAATGTTTGCTTCAAGTTCCAGAATTAGCAGGAGAAATACCTAAATATCTTAAAAGAGTCACAACAAATGGTTGTATTAGACAAAGATATAGAGAATTACATCTTGATGATGGTAAAGAAACTTTATTAGGTAAACAGAAAAAAATTGCTGATAGTTTAAAGCATGAGCTTGATTATATTTCTCATCTACCAGTGACTTTGAAGTTTAACCAATTCTTATTTGTACATGCCGGTATTGAAAAAAGAAAGGATTATCAGAATAGTTCGTTATCATCATTATTGGAAATGCAACATTTCTATGATGAAGGTCATATTTTAGATGAAACAGTCATTGTAGGGCACTTACCAACATCTAATTATAATCAAAGATATATTCACAATGATATTATTATTGATGAAGAGAAAAAAATCATTTGTATAGATGGGGGTATCGGTGTTAAGCCTGTTTCTCAATTAAATGCATTAATCATAGAGAGTTATAAAGGAAAGATAACTTATAAAAAAGAATTTGTTCAACCTTTACCAATCTATACAATTATCGAAGATATTTCTTCAAATCAAATGTCTTCACATAAGATTTCTTATCCTTATTTTCAAGTAGAAATATTAGAAAAAGGTAAACAATTTTCATTATGTTTTCAAAAAGATACAAATCAAAAGTTAGATATAAAAAATGAATTTTTATATAAAAAGAATAATCTGGTATATTGTTTAGATGATTATACAGATTATTTGATAAGTGCAAAAAAAGGTGAACAAGTGAAATTAATTGGTATTTATGATGAGTATGCATATATTATCTATAAACAACAAGTTGGTTGGATTAAATTGAAATATTTATGTATAAATTATTGATTACTGCAAAAACTAATTGTGGTGATATTATGAATGAAAGTAATTGTATTGAAGAATTATTGAATGGATTGAATATGGGTATTATTGCGATTGATCATTTGGTAGATAAAATTGAGAATGATAAATTAAGAGATATCGTTATTCATCAGAGAAAGAATTATTGTGATTTGAAAGAAAAAGTTCATCAGAAGTATCCTCATGAAGAGGATCAAGCAAAGAATACATTTATGTTAGAATCTATGATAGAGATGAAGACATTAATGACTGATGATCAAAAGATTGCTAAAATGTTAACAGAAGGAAGTTTGCAAGCAGTTTTAACAATGTCTCATCTATTAAACAAAGAACAAGGTGCAGATCAGACTTTGAAGAGCTATGCAGATGATTTTGAAGATATTTCAAAGAGATACATGGAAGAATTAAAAGAGTTCTTATAGGAGGAATATGAGAGAAATAAAAGAGGGGATGATTTACCAACATTTTAAAGGAAATACGTATAAGATTTTGTGTATTGCGTTAAACACAGAAACAAGTGAACAGATGGTTATATATCAAGATATAGCAAATAAAGAGAAGATATTTGCTAGACCTTATGAGATGTTTATCTCAAAGGTTGATCATGATAAATATCCTGATGTTAAACAATTGTATAGATTTGAAGAAAAACATAAAAAATGTTTTTAAGCACAGTCGTGCTTTTTTTGTTTATTAAGAATTTGAAAGTGTCTATAAATGAAATGATTAGTGATTAATATGACTAAAAAAGGAGTGTTATAATTTAGATTATAATATTTAATCATTCTTAAAATCTACATAGATATATGAATGAATCTCTTTTATAAACCAGTACTCTATAGGACAAGTTGTTGTTGATTTATGGTAATGATAGTGATATTATAAGAGTCATAGGAGGACGATATTTGTATCGAAATTAATTATGGAAAATAGAAGAAAATCAAAAGGAATTATAGCAGTAATTATTGTACCAATTGTTTTATTTTTATTAATAGGTGGCGTTTTTGGATTGGTTTATTCATTAGTGACATCAGCTGATAAGAATGGAAATATGATTGCGGGTACATGGAATTATAACAATGAAACAGCATTGGTTGTTGATATTGATAAAAGTACTTATACTTTAAGTGTTGACTCAACTAATGAAAGTGGAACTATTAAAAAAGTAGATTTACTTAAAAATGATTCTAATAAAGGAGTGATTACTTATCAATTAACATTAGATGGAAATGGGGAATATCTTGTTGATATTTCAATTGACTATAATGGGGATGATAAGATGGTTATGGATTTTCACTCAAATAAGACAAACAAAAGTTATAAATTTATAGAAATATTAAACTATGATAAATGATGGGAGGATTGAATTTGGAAATGGGAAGCAATGTAATATATACAAAAAACTTAACAAAGAAATATGGTAAAAAATGTGCTGTAAATAGTATCTCAATGGAAATTAAAAAGGGAGATATATATGGCCTAATTGGTCGTAATGGAGCTGGAAAGACTTCATTCATGAGATTATTGTTAGGAATGACTAAAGTAACAGATGGGTCAATCGAATTATTAGGTGGAACTGATTTAGAAAATGCACGATTAAAAACAGGATCAATTATTGAAACACCAGCATTTTATGAAAATATGAGTGCTTATAAAAACATGATGTATAGAAGCAAATTGTTAGGTATGAGTAAAGCACATGATAAGATTGATGAATTATTAAAATTGGTTGAACTTTATGATGTTAAAAATCAAAAAGTTGATGATTACTCTTTAGGGATGAGACAAAAATTAGGAATTGCTACTGCATTATTAAATGATCCAGAGTTATTAATTTTAGATGAACCTATTAATGGTTTGGATCCTGTTGCCATTGCAGAAGTAAGAAAAATATTGAAGAAAGTTAATAAAGAGCAAGGTGTTACTATTTTAATTTCTTCACATATTTTAGGTGAAATGCAAAAATTAGCAACAAGATATGGATTTATTGTTAATGGTGAACTAGTAAGTGAAATTTCTGAAGAAGAAATAGAAGCTAAAAACATTGATTTAGAATCTTATTCTTTAAAAATGATGGGGGTGTCAGAAGATGAATAATGTACTTAGGGCAGAATTATATAAATTAAAAAATAATAAAACATTTTATTTATGTATGTTAGTTGCTATAGGTGTATCTATAGTAGGGACAGTTACTACTACTGATGAAAATGCTACATATATGTTTTTAAGTGTTGCTACTAATCTTCCAATATTCTTAGCGATTACAGTTTCAGACATAGTTTGTAATGATTATGAAGAAAATACAATGAAAAATTTAATTTCTAGTGGTAATAGTAGATGGCATATTTATGGTGGGAAGTTAATAGCAGCCTTGATAGTAGGGGTTATCTTCTTTGCAGTAGATGGTGTTGCTTCTACAATTAGTGGATATATCTTTAATGGATTTGGACATGGTGTTACAGCTTTACATGTCATGGAAAGTCTTGCTGTACAATTATTATTAATTGCAGTATATGTCCTTACATTTTTTGGGTTTTCAGCTATCGCTAAAACTTCAAAAGTTGGTTTAATAGCAAGTTTGATTTATATATTTGCAGTTGCTCTTATTCCTTGGGCATTAAGCAACTATGTGTTCCATGTTAATTTAAGTGCTTTCTCTATGGATACATTGATTAAAAATATAGAAAATTTGAATTTCTCTTATCATATGATTATTAATTTTGTTATTTATGGTTCAGCATCAATTTTATTTAATATCATTGGATATTTGAGATTTAAAAGAGAAGAAGTATAGATTTCTATTAAATTATTATGATATTTTAAAGGCAGAATAAAAAAAGCAAAGACTATTATATTGATTCTGAAAACTAACGTTTCAGGATTCATTATGGTAGTCTTGCTTTTTTAGTATGAGTAAAGTATCATATCTTCGCTTTCAAAAAAGTTAATAATTTGTTTTTTTGTAAAAGGCCAAGATGATTCATCTTTAAAATCATCTGTGAAGAAATTAATGATTTCTTCACAAGATAATGCTTCAAGATTGGTTTTGTATTGATTAAAGAATTCATCTTGGATTTCTTTCCAATGATGATAATCTTTTTTGCTTAATAAGATTTTGTCATCTAAATAAATAAGATAAGCTAATTTCTTCATTAATAGATTCTCCTATATTTGAAAAGAACCCGTAGGTTCTTACATTTCTTTAATTACTTGTTTTGTTAAAGTCACTAAATTAATTTCAGCTTTTTTTGCAGCTTCCATAACTTCTTTATGATCTAGTTCTGTTGCACCTAAACCAGCAGCTTTATTTGTAACTAATGAAATACCTAAAGTTGTCATACCAGAATGTCTAGCGACAATAGCTTCAGGAACTGTAGACATTCCAACCATGTCAGCCCCCATTACTTTTAAGGCACGAATTTCAGCAGGTGTTTCATACATTGGACCAGGGAAGAATGCATAAACACCTTCTTTTAAAGAAATATCATATTTTTTTGCTACATCCTTAGCGATGCTTCCTAATTTTCTTGAATAGACTTCAGTCATATCTTTGAAACGAGGACCAAACTCATCAAGGTTAGGACCACGTAAAGAACTAGGGGCATTAAATCCAAGGTGATCAGTAATTAAAGTAATCTGCCCAGGATTTAAATCTTCTCTAATTCCACCACAAGCATTTGTTACAAATAAAAATTCAATTCCTAATTTCGCAAAAACACGAACTGGTAATGTGACTACATCCATATCATGTCCTTCATAATAATGGAATCTACCTTTCATAGCACAGACTGTTTTTTCTTCAATTGTTCCAATATAAAGTTTACCTTCATGTCCAGCAATAGTAGACTTAGGAAAATGAGGAATATCTTTATAATCAATAATTGTTGGATTCTCGATTTCATCTGCTAATGGACCTAATCCAGAACCTAAGATAATTGCTATATCAATAGGTTTTGACCATTGTGAATAAATATAATTATATGCTTCATTAATTTTTGTATACATAATATAACCTCCTTTCTCATTATAACAAACTCACATATAAAGAAAAAGATTTTTCAAATAATAAAATGACTTATTGAACTCAATCAGTTTATTTCAACCTTTTAAATATATAAGTTATTTTTATATATTTAATAAATAGTACGAATAACATTATTTCAAATTACGTAAAAATAAAATGGGTTTTCTTTTATCTATTATGCAAAAACATAGACTTCACTATGCTTTATTTGATAGAATAAAGAAAAGAAGGTGAAAACATGAATTTTAAAAAAGAGTTTTCCTTAAAAGATATTGAAATGAATGAAAAAAGAGTGTTAAGAGATGCTATTCATGATTATATTCATGTTGATCATTTGGTTATATGGTATCTTATTAATTCTCAAGAAATGCAAAGATTAAGAAGGGTTAAACAATTGGGTGGGACATATCAAGTTTTTCAAAGTGCTGAACATTCTCGTTTTGTGCATTCATTAGGAGTTTATCAAATTGTTAGAAAAATGTTAGAATCAGAATGTTTTGGTGATTGTTTAACTGATTACGATAAACTTTGTGTCATGTGTGCTGGTTTATTACATGATATTGGACATGGACCTTTCTCACATTCTTTTGAAGGTGTTTTTGGCGACAACCATGAAGAAATGACAGTGAGAATTATCTTAGAAAATAGTGAGGTTCATGATATATTGTCTGCTATTTATAAAGATTTACCAAATGATGTTGCTTCTATTATCCAACATACTCATCCAAATCAAATCCTGATTCAAATGGTATCAAGCCAATTAGATGCTGATAGAATGGATTATTTATTAAGAGATTCTTATATGACAGGGACAACTTATGGACAATATGATATGTCTAGAATATTACGAACAATGCGTATTAGAGATGGTAAGATAGTTTATAAAGAATCTGGAGTTCAAGCGATAGAAAACTATATTCTAGCTAGATATCATATGTATTGGCAAGTTTATTATCATCCTACTGCTAGAAGTTATGAACATTTATTGCAAAGTATCTTTTTAAGAGTGAAAGATTTATATGCTGAAAAGTTTAACTTTTCTACTGATTTACGTTATCTTCACCCTTTTTTAGACAATCAATTAGAAGTTAAAAATTTTACTGAACTTGATGAAGCAGTTGTATTATATTATTTTAGAGAATTTATGAAAGAGGATGATTTTATCTTAAGTGATTTATCTTCACGCTTTTTAAATAGAAGATTATTTAAATATAAACAATTAAAAGATAATCAAGAATTAAAAAATATAAAAGAAAAAGCATGGCATCTTGGATATAATCCACGTTACTATATAATGAGTGATAATCAAAAACAAGTTCCTTATCTTCATTATGGTAAAAGTGGAGAATTAAGTGATATTGAAATACTATCAGTTAATGGTGAACTTTCACCACTTCCAAGAAAATCTGAAATTGTTTCTGCAATTTTAAATTCAAAACAATACAAGTCAGACAAGAAAGTCTTTTTCCCTAAGGAGATTAAAGATGAAATATCAGTTTTATAATGAATTAAATCAAGATGCAAGAAAGATAAGAGAAGCAGTGTTTGTAGAAGAACAAGGTTTTAAAAATGAATTTGATGATATTGATAATCATTGTTTACATCTTGTCATATATGAGAATAACCAAGCTATTGGTTGTGCAAGAATGTATCAAAAAGATAAGACAATGGTTTTAGGAAGAATAGCAGTTATAAAAAGTAAAAGAGAACTTCATTTAGGAAGTTATATATTAGATATATTAGAACTAAAAGCTAAGGAATTAGGCTTCTTAGAAGTTAATTTATCAGCTCAAGTAAGAGCAAAGAATTTTTATATAAAAAATGATTATCATGAAAATGGTGAAGAATACTTAGATGAGTATTGCCCTCATGTGAATATGAAAAAAGGATTGAAATAATTTCAATCCTTTTACTTTGTTAATGATTTCTTTAATTGAATAATAAGTGTAGGTACTAATGCAAAACCATAAATACAGAATAATTGAACAATTGTTATATCATGGATCATAAATAAACTATGAAGTGCAGGAACAAATAGGATAATGTGTAATAACGCAAATCCTACTAAAAATGCTCCAACACTAGATCTATTTGAGAATATTCCAATCTTATATAAAGGTTGATCACTTCTACAGTTAAATCCATGTAATAAACGAGCTAAACAAATTGTTGCAAAGGCCATTGTAGATGCAGTTAATGGATCACCTTTTAATCCCATTAAATAAGCACACATTGTAGAAAGACCAATGATAATACCTTCATAACCAATTTGAGCCATTGTTTTCTTATTTAAAATAGAATCATTAGCATTTCTTGGCTTTTCTTTTAAAACATCATTACGACTTTTTTCCATACCAATAGCAATAGCTGGTAAAGAGTCAGTAATTAAATTCATAAATAATAAATGAACAGGGAAGAAAGGTGTTGGTAACATCATCAATGATGCTCCAAAAACACACAAGATTCCAGCAAAGTTACCAGATAATAAATAATTAATAGAGTTCTTAATATTTCTATAAACATTACGACCAGTAATAACCGCTTTAACAATTGTAGAGAAGTTATCATCAGTTAAAATCATACTCGCAGCATCTTTAGAAACTTCAGTTCCAGTAATCCCCATTGCAACACCAATATCACTTTGTTTTAAAGCAGGGGCATCATTGACACCATCACCAGTCATTGCAACGATATCACCACGTTTTTGCCATGCCTTAACAATTCTAATCTTATGTTCAGGTGCAACTCTGGCATAAACACTAATATGAGCAAGTTTTTCTTCTAATTCTTCTTCACTCATTTGTTCTAATGCACGACCTTCAAGTGATAAATCTCCATCTTCATAAATACCAATTTGTTTCGCAATACTACAAGCAGTCACAACATGATCACCAGTAATCATAATTGGTTTGATACCTGCCATTTTACATTTAGCAACAGCATCAGCACTTTCAACTCTTGGTGGATCCATTAATGAAATTAAACCAATAAAAGTTAAATCTTGTTCATCATCTAACGTAATTTCATCTTTATTAAAGACTTTATATGCAAAACCTAAAACACGTAAACCACTATGAGCACATCTTTGGTTTTCAGCATTAATAAGTTCAATATGTCTAGGCGATAAAGCTTCTTTTCTACCATTAATTAATATAGATGTACATCTTCTGATTAATTCATCAGGAGCACCTTTAGTATATAAATGCTTCTTAGAAGAAACACTCATTAATTTTCTATCTGAATCAAAAGGTAATTCTTTTTCTCTAATTGAAACTTGTTGGTAATTATTATCTTTACTAAAATAATGATTTACTAAATCAACCAATGCAAGTTCAGTAGGATCTCCAATTCTTTGTTGATCATTAATAACAGAATTGTTACATAAAGAACATGCTTTTAATAAAGTATCATGATCATGATTGTTTCCATCTAGTTCACTAATTTGTAATAATTGATTATTAACAAATAATGTTTGTGCAGTCATTTTATTTTGAGTTAATGTTCCTGTTTTATCACTACAGATAACAGATACACAACCTAAACTTTCAACCGAATTTAAATTCTTAATAATTGCATTTTCTTTAACCATCTTTTGAGTACTCATTGATAATACAATTGTAACAATCGAACTCAAAGCTTCAGGAATAGCAGCAACTGCTAAAGCAACAGCAATCATTAATGAATCTAATAAAGTTTGTTTAGCTAAGAAAAGATTTAAACATAAAACAATTAATGAAATAAACATAATGGCAATTGATAACTTACCACTAAATTCATCTAAACTCTTTTGTAATGGTGTTTTACGTTCTTTAGCATTATTTAATAATGATGCTATTTTACCAATTTCAGTTGTCATCCCAATCGAAGTGACAACATATTTACCAGTTCCATTTGTAACCAAACTTCCAGAGAAGACCATATTCTTTTGATCTCCAATCACAACATCATTTTCGATAACCGTAATAATCTTATCAACACTTTCTACTTCACCAGTTAACGCACTTTCATTAACTTGTAAAGAAGAAACTTCAAATAAACGACCATCTCCACTGATAATATCTCCAGCTTCAATTTGTACAATATCACCGATTGTTAATTCAGTAGAATCAATTTCTTGTAATTGATTATCACGAATAACTTTCACTTTAGGAATAGAAAGCTTCTTTAAACTTTCTAATGATTTTTGAGCTTTTAATGTTTGAACTGTACCAAGGATAGCATTAACAATAATAACGGCTACAATAACAAATGTACTTTCAAATTGACCACTCAAACCAGAAATAAACGCTGCAATAATTAAGATAATAACAAGTAAATCCTTGAACTGCTTTAAAAAGATAACCAATGGACTATCTTCCTTTTTTTCATCTAAAACATTAAAACCATACTTTTCATGACGTTTTGTTACATCCTGTTGATTTAAACCATTCTTAGATGATTGACACTCCTCTAAAACTGCTTCAATTTCTTTTTGATAAAACATAATTTTCCTCCTTTATTCTCCCTAGCAAACAAAAAAGACAAGTCGCTAAAGATATATCTTTAACGAGTCTTGTCTTTAAGATGCACCAGAATAGAAACTATTCGGGTCTGTTGATACATCACACAAAAGTGAGACTACTCCCTCATTACAGTTATATTAGCATAGTCTAAAAAATATGTAAATAGTAATAAATCATTTTTTTGTTTATATATTATAACATAGTCATTTATCGTATTATGTAAATTCAAAGAGAGGAGTGATATTATTGCTTGGATTATTTTCTTAATTAAACAATATGGATATATAAGTTTACTTGTTTTAATGTTTCTAGAAAATCTTATACCACCAATTCCTTCTGAGATTATTCTTACATTTAGTGGTTATTTAGTAACGCTTGGTTATTTTGAAATACAAGCAGTGATAGTTGTATCAACATTAGGATCATTTTTAGGCTCAATATGTTTGTATGCCTTAGGATATTTATTATCACCAATAAAGCAAGTCAAACTCTTTAAACTTTTACACATTCAAGATAAACATATTATAAAGTGTCAAGAGTGGTTTGAAAATCATGGAAAGAAAGCAGTTTTTCTAACAAGGTTTGTACCAGTTGTGAGAAGTTTAGTTTCTTTACCAGCAGGAATGATGGCAATGCCATTATTACCGTTTTGTCTTTATACAATGGTAGGAACACTTTTGTGGAATACAATATTGGTAAGTGCTGGAGTTTTATTAGGGGAGAACTTTGATAGGGTTCAATTGATAATTGAAGAATATAAAACACTTGTGATTATTGGAATTGTATTGTATATTGTATATCGATGGTTTAAAAAAAGAAAAATGCAACATTAATCACACATTAATCACACATTTAAAAATTATAATGTGTGAAGACTAAAGGAGAAATAAAAATGAATAAAAAATTAAAATTTTCAAAGAGTGCGCTTGTATTTTATATCATGGCAGTCTTAACATTAGGGGTATGTATTTATACATTATATAATGTAACTGTATATATTCAAAGTTTGGTAGATGCTGGGCAATTGGCTTGGTCAACAAATATATCTGATATTATTAATTATTATATTAATAATGCATTTGTCTATATTGTTTATACAGCAATCTTTGTTGGTATTGGATATATTATTACTTTATTGAAAAACAAAGGTAAAGAAGAACTTGTAGAAGTTATGAATGAAGTTGTAGAAGATGAAGTTGTAGAAGTTATCGAAGAACCAACAATGAATATTGAAGAAGAGATAAAAGATTAATCTCTTCTTTTTTTATTCATTTTTAAACCAGTAAATAATACCATTTTCTTGATATTCTCCACTGATAGGATTGATTGGAATTTGTTGGAGCTTATCAGTAGGTGTATACCAAACAGTTTCTTCTTGAAGATAATTTGCCATTGTTTGAAAGATAACTTTTGGTATTTTGGTATCAGAAGCCATATGCATCTCGCGATTATCATCATAGCCTGTCCAACTGGCAATTGTATAGTTAGGATTATATCCTGCACATAAGGCATCATAGTCACTAGAACCTGTTTTTACTGCAAAGGTTGCGTTTGTTGGATATGAAGACATTGTTGCATTAGCATAAGTATTATAGGCTTTATGAAAGGGAGCAGTTAATAATTGACTTAATACCAAACAAGTTTCTTTGTTTAATAATTGTTCATCTTTTGCTTTATATTCATATAAAACATCACCATTATCATTAGTAATCTTATTAATAGTATGAACATCATTATAAATACCTTGATTAGCAAATGTTGAATAGATACTTGCAAGTTTATAAACATTAGTATTCAAAGTCCCTAATGCTAAAGAAGGATGTGGAGATATATGTGTAAAACCAAACTTACCTAAAGCATTAACAAGAGCTTGTTCCCCTAAGAACATATGTGTTTTTACTGCATAAATATTATCACTAACAGCAATAGCTTGGGCCAATGTAATATCTTTATAAGCATACTTTTGATTAAAATTAGTTGGAGAATAAGTTTGTCCACCATCAGTTCTAAAAGGTGTTGGTTCACTTTTGAATTTTGTATTAGGACTAAAGCCATTATCTAAAGCAACATAATAAAGTAATGATTTCATTGTTGATCCTATTTGGCGTGATGCACTCGTCGCTCTGTTGAACTGTGATGTTGAATAGTTCTTACCACCAATCAAGGCGACAACTCCAGTCTTGTGGGTATCAAGAATAATACTAGATACTTCTAAATCTTCTCTATCTTTCATTTGCTTATCAACTGTTTCATTTAACTTATCTTGAACTTGCGTATCAAGAGTTGTTTCAATGTTTAATCCTTGATTAATATAATTTTCTTTATAATATCCTAAGTCTTTTAATTCTTGAATTACTGTATCTCTATAATATGGATATTTTGTAGATAATGTTGAAGAAGGATTAGGATTTAATACAAAAGGGGTTTGACGGACTTTATCAGCAGTTTCTTGATTAATATATTTAACTTCTACCAATTTATCTAAAACCAACTTTTGTCTTGCTTTAGCAGCCTTTTTATCTTTAAACGGAGAAAAATATGTTGGGCCATTCACAACACCAGCTAACATACTCGCTTCATTTAAATCTAAATCCTGACAATCTTTATTAAAATAATACTTGGCAGCATTCTTAATACCATATATACCATGACCATAATAAACTGTATTTATATATCCTTGTAATATTGTATCCTTATCATAATGAGCTTCTAATCGCGTTGTTAAATAAGCTTCAGTAATCTTTCTTGACCAAGTCTTTTCATTAGTTAAAAATAAAAGACGGGCATATTGTTGACTAATTGTACTTGCTCCTTCAGCTTTTCCACCTTCAGTTAGATTTGCTTTAATAGCTCTAGCAATACCAATTGGATCAAAACCTCTATGACTATAAAAGCGATGATCTTCAATAGCAACTATACTAGCGATAAAGTCTTTAGAAACATCTTTTAAAACAACATCATTACTTTGTTGATTAGATTGATAATAGAGTGCATCCTTATTATCATACATTCTCACATAGTGTCCTTGACC
>JAVWHX010000054.1:0-15099 GCA_036639875.1 Coprobacillus sp. | reverse complement strand
TCTTCTTAAATCTAGTTTCAAACGAACTCTATTTTGTCGTTGGAAACGTTCAATCATTTGCACAATTAAATCAGCTGTTAAATTTGGTGCATACACTGGTACATTGATAGATTGTAATAAATATGGCAATGCTGCCATAGCATCATCATGACCATGTGTAATAATAATTGCAGCTATTTGATCTTTTCTTTCTTCTAAGTATGTAAAACTAGGGATAATAATATCAACACCTAGTTTATCTGAATCAGGAAAACGGAAACCTGAATCTATTATAAATATTTTTTCATTGATTTCAAAACAGTACATGCTTTTACCCATTTCTGCTTGACCACCCATAGGTATAAACCTTATGATATCGTTTTTCATCTTTTCACCCTTTCGTATATTTTTATGTTTATTTACTTTTATTATACATATCTTTAATTATTTGTGTACAGATATTTTCAAAAGTATGACTATCATATCATATATTTATTTTATCTTCAAATTATTTGTGTATTTTTCGATTAAGGGAAAAAGTTTAACTTCCGATTCTTCACTAATTGATGTTAAAGGTAAACGTAATATATTTTGAATATACCCTAACTGACTTAAGATATACTTGATTGGTGCTGGAGAAGGCTCAATAAATACATATTCACTAACTAACTTTAAATAACGATCATCAAAAATATTTTCATTTTTACATATTTCTTCTATTAATGGATATTCTAAATGACTCGTTACTGAAATAATTCCATCAGCTCTATGTTTTAATCCTTCTAATAATAAATGGTCATCACCAATATAAACTTTAAACTGAGGTAAAGCTTCTTTTAATACTTCTATATCATCAATCGAACCACATTGTTTCATACCAATAATATTCTTATGTTTATTTGCTAAGCGAATAACAGTATTGGTTTCAATAGCGACACCACAACGACTAGGAATATTATAAATCATAATTTTTTTATTTGTAGACGATGCTATTGCATCAAAATGTTTATATATACCTTCTTGACTTGGTTTAATATAGTAAGGAACAATCACTAAATACGCATAAATACTAGGATTATCTTTATACATGTCAATATGTCTAATGACTTGAGAAGTACTATTTGAACAAATTCCAATCATAATACGAACATGAGGATATTTCTCTAATATATTTTCAATAAGTACCCTTCTTTCTTCTAACTTTAAAGTTGAAGTTTCTCCTGTTGTTCCACATAATAAAAATGAGCGATTACCTTCTGAAATGAGTTTATCAATAATTCTATATAATCCTGGATAATCAATAGAATGATCTTGATTAAATGGTGTAATAAGTGCAGTAAATATCTCTTTCATTTTAAACCTCCTTATACCCTAATAAAAAGGGTTGATATTGTTGATTATTTAAAGCACATTCAATTGTTTTTTTAACTTTTGTTTTACAAGCAACAACACTATTTGGTTTGTTTTTATAATCATCTTGATACATTGGTACAAAATAATAATATTTTGTATTCATTAATGACATTAAATTCTTACCACTATTAGATAAGATATCATTAGAATAAACACCTAAAACAATTGGTGTTTTATTTCTTAATGATGATTTCACCAACATTGTAACCGCATTGTCATTTATTCCATAGACAAGTTTAGCAAGTGTTAAAGCATCACAAGGATATACTAAGACGATATCTAATTTCTTTGTTGGTCCATAGACCTCTGATTCTTGTATCATTGTATGAATATTTTTATGAGTAATCTCTTTAATTTTTTCTTTAAGCTCTTTTTCTCCATAGAAACGTGTATCCATAGTATTGACATGTGGAGTTATAAAAACCTCAATATCATATATATCATTTAATTGCTTTAATATTTCTAACATATCATCAAAACTACAAAATGATCCCGTAATGCAAAATCCTAATTTAAGCATTCTCTAACTCCCTTTCTATAACATCAGCAACTAGTTTACCAGCATAACCATATGCATACTTACAAGGTATTGATGGTAAAATAATACTGTTTAATCCTAAAGATAGTGCATAATGATGATTAATACCATAAGGATATGATGCAATATCAACAATCATAATTCTTTTATTAGCCTTATCTAATTGTTCTTTTTCTACAACAACACTAGGAACAGTATTGATAAGAATATCTACATCAGATAAATCAATATCATGAATATCAATACATTGAACACCCATTCTTTCTATTTCCTCTTGATACTTTAAATTTCTAATTCCAACAATAATATCACTATGAAATGCTTTTAAATACTCAATAATAGGTTTTGCACAATGTCCATAACCTAAAATCATAATACGACTTTGATATAAAGGATTTCTACGATGTGAAATCAAATAAGACATTAATCCTTCACCAGTTAATATACTATTCTTAATTAAAAAATCTTCTTGGGCTAATAAACTGATATAGCGAAAATGATATTCAATTGACATATTCTTTAAATATTGATTCTCTAATAATGTTATCACTAAACATCCTTTCTTAAGTTCTTTAAAAGTTTTACTATCAAGAATTCTTGTTTCTTGATGTGTCATTAAACGATTCTTATTATCTACACCTTTTAATCCAAGATACAAAACATCTGCATATCTTAAATCATTCACTTGATCACTGACATAATAACCTCTTTTAATCAATTCATCCATTAGCTCTAAAGAACGCATATCATCATGATTAACAAAAATTAACATAAGACACCCCTCTCTATATAAAGTATGTAAAAGACCTAATAATGTGAAAAAAAGAAAGACTAATTAAGTCTTTCTTGAGAACGTTTAATGAGGCTATCTAAAACAATGATAATTTCAATCATAGATTCACTAATCATTTGAACAGCTTTTTTAACCATTATGTATTCTTCATCAAATATTTCATTTTCAGTATCTACAATATAAATAATTCTCATTGAAAAACGACAATCATACTCTTCTTTACCAACATATACTTTTAAATAAAATTTCACCTCTCCTCCTTCTAAAGTATCAAACTCAAAATCAACAAAAACATCATTTTCTTGTACATATGGATCTTCCACTGTAATGTTTAAACCATCTAATCTTAATTCCATATATATTCCTCCTTACTTCTATATACGCATTTAAAATGATTTTTTCTTTTCAAAAATGAAAAAAAGTATATAATTTGATAGAAAGGAGATTTTTATGTTATATTTCTTTGTTTTTAGTGCAACTATCTTTATCGCAAGTCGTGGAAATTTAATGTACGAAAATGTAACAGGTGTATCGTTAATTGAACAATATCATTTGCTTGTTGTGATATACACAATCTTCTTAGCTTGTTTTTTTGCTTATAAAGTTGCCTTTATTTATAAAAAACTTTCAACAAAAAAACCTTTTGTTCTTTTCTTTGTTTATTTGACAGGTTTTATTATGAGTTTTGGAGCTTTGTTTCCATATACATTAAATAGTCGTGATTTGTTTTCTTTAATTCATGTCTATTGTTCAATGTTTTCGTGTATTAGTTTTCTAGTTATCTTATTTATTTATAATCGATATTTAACATATGATAACCCTATTTTATACAATCAAATTCATTGGCTTTATGATTTAGGATTACAGTTTCTATGTATTATGTTTCTTGTCTTTGGGCGCGTAAATGGGTATTTAGAAATTATGTATGCTGTTTTGGTATGTAGTTATCTTTATATATTAGAAAAGAATATAAAAAAAGAGTCTCTTATTCAATAGAGGCTCTTGTTATTTTAGTAACGAATACATTTTCATATCTATGACTTTATTATTTTTTACAGCATTTTTTCTAAGTGTACCTTCATATTCAAAACCAGCTTTTTCTAAAATTCTACATGACGCTTTATTATAGGCGAACGGCTCGGCATATAAACGAATAATATCTGTACGATTAAAGATGTACTCACAGGTTTGTTTTAATGCATTTGCACCAATTCCTTGACCCCAATAATCTTCTGAAATATAATAACCAACTTCAGCAGTATACTTGTGTATATTTTCTTGACGAAAAACACCAATACTTCCAATAACTTTATCTTCTACTGTAATTGCAAAAGCAAAAACAGAATTTTTATCAGCATTTAACATTGCATCTATATATTCTAAAGCATCATCAATAGTATAAGGGAAAGGTAAACCATCTCTTAAATTATCTTGAACCTTTTGATTGTTAATTGCGATTGCCAAATCTTGAGCATCTTCTTTTCGCCATTGACGTATTAAACTTTTCATACTGTTAACCTTCTTTATACTTAAATTTTATAAAATAAAAAGCTCAATAATTTGAGCGTTTTTTTAAATGGCGTCCACGACAGGATTCGAACCTGTGACCGCACGCTTAGAAGGCGTGTGCTCTATCCAGCTGAGCTACGTAGACATTGATTTTCAACTGCTCATATATAATAGCATAGCCATCAAATCAGTGCAAGCATTTTTTTAGAAAAATAACATAACTTTTTTATATTAACCAAAGAAGTTATGTTATTTGATTTGTTTGAACTCACATGTTACATGTTCCTTGTCAATATAAACAACTGCATAACTTCTTACACTCCCACCTCTAGGTAAAGAAGTTGATCCAGGATTTATGAATGTGTACTTACCCTCTTGAATGAACATAGGCATATGTGTATGTCCACAGAAAAGAATATCACATTGATTTCGTGTTAAAACATCATGCATGGCATATTCTCTATTAAAATAGCCAAAACGTTGTCCATGAGTAATCAAAATAGAATGACCTTCTATTTCCATTTTAACATCACTTGGTAAATTCAAAGACCAATCATTGTTCCCTTTCACACATATATATCCTCTTAAAAGTTCTTTATATGATGCTTCACTATCACCACAATGAATAAAGTAGTCAACATTTTCTTCAGCTTCTCTGACATATTCTAACATCATGTCTTGTCCATGATTATCTGACATAATTACAATTTTTTTCATTCTATCACCATTTCATATTATAACAAAATAAAGATATATTTCTATATCTTTATATAATTATATTCTATTTGTGAACTTTTCTTCGTTTTAATATCATCACCATTAATCTTTATTTCAACATCTTTAACATCTTTTAAAGAAGATAAAGAAAGAATAATGAGATCTTCTAATTTTTGGTCTAATTTTTCATTATCTAACAAAATATTTGAACCTAATTCAACAGTCAATACACCATTATCAATTTTTGCATCAATCAAATGAATTTTTCCTTGAATTTGACCAAGAATAGTTTGTACTTGATCTTTAATCGAATCCTTTTCATCTAAACGAATTGTCGTTGGAACATAATAAGAATATTGTTGAATTGTTTTTTCTTCATAAACCATAACAGGAATTGTTTCATGTAAAACTGTTGAAGTTTCTTCAAAATTATTTAATCCTAATTCTTTCGTCAAAGAAGAAATTGGAATCGTACTATTAGGAAGATAAGAAACATCTTTTTCATCTATTTGTAATTTAAGCTGTTGTACATCAGCATAATCGGTCATAGTATACGCGAGTGTTTCTAAAATATCTAAATCATTTTTCGAAGAATACAATTCGTCATTAAAACTAATTGTTAAGACTTTATCCTTCAGTTGAACAGATTGAACTTGTAAAGAAGCTGATAATACAGGATATAAACCGTATCTTTCAAATTCTTCACTTTTCATAATATCGATACGATTACGCACTTCTTGTTCTAATTCAACTTGACTATGAAGATTCACAGAGATTGGAATTAAATCATTATCTTTATCTTTAAAAACGACATTTTTGATATAATCACCTTCAACACTTGAATTTGTCTCTTTTTTTAAATAACTGTATCCTACCATAGTCAAACAAACAATTAACACACTTGTTATGATAATTCTTTTTTTCATAGAAACCACCTCAAAACACTATATGATATAAACATAAAAAAATGTATATCAAATTGATATACATTTATAATTATTTATCAAAAATATCCAAATATCTCACTTCATCCTCATGATAATCAAAGAAATCTTTAGAAGAATCAAAGAAAGCTCTCACATTGCCAGTTGTATAAATAGATATTGTCGGTTTATGAAGTGAACGAGTCTTTAAACGATGAATTTTAAAATAGTCAAAGATATATTGAGACATAACATCACTACTTGTTACATAAGTCTTATCACCAAGAACTTCTTTAATTTGATCTAATACAATTGGATAATGTGTACATCCTAGTATTACTGAATCAACTTCATCTTTATATATATCTAAATATTCATGTAAAACATCTTGAATACCTTCTTTATATTGACCAGACTCAATCAAAGGAACAAGTTTAGGTGTTTCTATTTCTATAACTTTAGCAAACCATCTCTTCTTACGAATTAATTTTTTGTACTGATGGGACTGAATCGTTGCATGTGTTGCCATAACAAGAACTTTCTTTTTCTTTAATAAAGAGAATTCTTGAACTGTTGGTTCAATAACACCAACAATCGGGACAAAAGGAAATTTTTCTTGAAGTTCAGTTAAAACATTTGCACTCGTTGTATTACAAGCTAAAATGATAATTTTAGCTCCGCGAGATACAAAGAACTTACATATTCTTGTTGTATATTCAAGTAATTCTTCTTTTGTTTTATCGCCATATGGACAATGTAAATTGTCTCCTACATAGATAATATTTTCACTAGGGAATTTGCGTTTTAAAGTTGATAAAACAGTCAATCCTCCTACTCCAGAATCAAATATTCCAATTGGTGTATTCATAAAAAATCTCCTTATTTCGTTAAATAGTATTCTTCTAAAGTCATTTGACTATCGAATAATTTCTTAGCCAATTCCACGCCAACATATCTATAAATATGAGAATCATAAGCACGATCAGTAACCGATGCTTTATCTCTAGGATATCTTAAAACATAGCCGTATTCATAGGCATGTTTTTCTAACCATTTAGACATGTTTGTCTTTTCAAAATCTTTATACGCTGTATCAGATTGCATAACTTTAATCGTTAATCCTAGTTGTTCTTCTTTATACCCAATGTCTTTAGAATCAAGAGTTTGATATCCTGTATAAGCATCCATTAATAAGAAATGTGAATTATCCTCACTTAAACCTTGGTGCATCTTTACAAGAGCATTATATGCTTCATCTTTTAAATACATTGCATAACGCATTCTCGGGATATCTTGAGTTAGAATTAAACTTGATGGTTCATAGACTCCAATATAATGACTTTTATCAACTAAAGATGTAACATCTTTAGGATTAAAGACAATTTTAGTTTTGCTTGCTAAGTGAGTTGTTAACAATGTCTGAATAGCATCTTTGTTGTATGAAGAACATATCATTGCAAATGTTTCATTCAAATCATTATTATTCGTAATTCCCATCTCATGAAGTCTTTGGACATAAGTTTCAACATCTTTAACATAACTATAATCATTTTGTTCATATAAAGGCGTTATATTCTTATATATATCTATGTATGCAAATTGAAAATTCTCTTCATTTAAAAATGCCATCTCTAATGATCTATCAACAAGTGCTTGTCCTTGTTCAACGGCATCATTCTTAAACAAATATGATAAACGTTGTGACAAACTATTTCCAGTCTCTAAAATATCATTTTGCTTATCATAACGTGATGATTTTTCAAGCATATAATAATATTGATGATTATTTAAATAAAAACTATCATTTTCTATATATTTAATAAATTTTCCAACGTCTATCTGATTTTCAATTAAATAATCTTGTTCATCTTCACTTAAATATTTTTCAATTAAAACACGATTATCATTATTAATACCATTCAAGCGATAAAATTTATCGAATTTTAAATTTACAATATAAAAAGAGCATCCAAACAAAATGATAATAACTAAAAACAGATGCCATGTCTTTAATTTCATACCATCACCCTTTCTTGAACATTATAATACAAAACACTCATTAATGAAAGAAAAGAAATTGATTTCTACAAATCAATTTCCTTCATTTTTATTAACTCTAAAACAGCTTGAATTCTTGATTCAACGCCAAGTTTTTGTATAACGTTAGAAATATGATTTCTCACTGTTTTTTCACTAATACACAATTCATTAGCGATTTGTTTTGTAGATTTATTGAAAGTTAATAATTTAAAAATCTCTTTTTCACGTTTCGTCAATAAGGAATGCATAATAAACCTCCCCTATTTAATATATGAAATAAAAATAATTAAGTGCTAATCATTATGAAGAGATTGAAACAATTCTTGTGCGGTTTTTTCAGGTAAAACATCTTGAAGTTCTTCAAGTGTTGCTTCTTTCATACGTTTTACACTTTTAAAATGATTTAATAATTGTTTTTTACGTTTTGGTCCAATTCCTTCAATATCATCCATTATTGAAGAAAACAATGATTTAGAACGAATATTTTTATGAAAGCTAATTGCATAACGATGGACTTCATCTTGCATTCTAGTAAGTAGGAAAAACAATTGACTTTTAGGATGAATAGGAATTGGTATTCCTTTATCATTTAATAACATAGCTGTAGAATGTTTATCATCCTTAGCAAGACCACAAACAATAATTGGCATATTTAATGAGTCAATGACTTCTTTAGCAACCTTGATTTGCCCTAAGCCACCATCAACTAAAATCATATCTGGTGGTGTTAATCCTTCTATCAACACACGATAATAACGACGATAAACAACTTCTCGCATACTCGCATAATCATCAGGACCTTCAACCGTTTTAATCTTATACTTACGATAATCCTTTTTAGATGGGACACCGTCTTTAAAACAAACCATTCCAGCTACAGCATAGGCACCTTGAATATTGGAGTTATCAAACAATTCAATCGTATGAGGAGTTGGAATATTTAACAATTCTCCTAACTCTTTCATGGCACCAATAGTCGCAGATTCATTCTTTTGAATCAATTCAAATTTCTTATCTAATGATTCTTTAGCATTATCACAAGCCATTTGAACCAGAGAATATTTATTTCCTTTTTGAGGCTTTAAAACCTTACAATCAAGTATTTCTTTAATAACATCATCATTAAATTCTTTTGGCAATAACAATTCTTTTGGTAAAGTATTGTTTTGATAAAAAGTAACAATAAACTGTTGTAAATCATCTTGAACATTATCTCCAATCGGAACAAGATTTAAATCTCTTGATAATAACTTTCCATTACGCATAAAAAACAATTGAATACTTAAATATCCTTTATCTACATAATAACCCAAAATATCTCTATCAATATTATCATTAAATTGAACATGTTGTTTAGCAGTTACATATTGAATATGGTTAATTAAATCACGATACTCTTTAGCTTGTTCAAAGTTTAATTGCTCACTAGCACTATTCATTTTCTCTGTTAATTCGGCGATTTTATCTTTTGTATCACCATTCAGTAATTTAGATATTTCTTTAGTAATTTGATTATAAACTTGTGGATCAACTTCTTGAATACATGGAGCTAAACATTGATTTAATGAATAATATAAACATGGTTTTTTAGGAATGTTGTTACATTTTCTAAGTGGATAAAGACGATCTAAAAGTTTATATATTTCTCTTGCAGCAGTCGCATCTGGAAAAGGTCCATAATGCTTTGCTTTTTTTAAAGACGCATCTCTTACAATTTTTAACCTCGGATGTGTTTCATCGGTCATTTGAATATATGGATAATAAGTATTATCCATAAACATAATATTATATTTTGGTGTATAATCCTTAATTAAATTAATTTCTAATAACAAAGCTTCTTTTTCACTATCAGTCACAATATATTCAAAATCAACAATTTCACTTACCAATTTTGTTGTTTTGTAATCATGTGCACCAACAAAATAAGAATGAACACGATTTCTTAACTTAATTGCTTTACCTACATAGATAATTGTTCCCTCTTTATCTTTCATTAAATAACATCCAGGTGAAGATGGTAATAAAGAGAGTTTATCTTTAATATGTTTATTCATTATTCAAAATAAACCAATGTTGCGCCTAATCCACCTTCATTAGGTCCACCATCACGGTATGAGACAACATGTTTATTCTTATCTAACATTTTACGAATACCTTTACGTAAGACACCAGTCCCCATACCATGAACAATACGAACATGGGGATAACTTAAAACCAAAGCATCATCTAAGAATTTATCAACAATTGCCATTGCTTCTTCATATCTTTGCCCAATAACATTAATTTCATAAGAACCAGTCTTTTTCACTGTTGATTTTTTCATTGATGTTTTCTTTACTTCTTTTACTTTTGTTTTAGGATGTAAATAAATCACTTCGTTTTCATGCAGTTTAACATTTAACCCAGAAAGCGAAACCATAATCATATGATTATTTAAGATTTCAACAACATCACCTTCTCTATTCATCTTTGTAACTCTTACATGATCACCAATCTGTAAATCATGACTTTGTTGAATCATTTCTTCTTCACTATAATGAACTAACAAATCTAATTGACGTTTTGCATCAATGATTTCATGTTGTTTTAAAGAAGACATTTTCATTGTTTCAACAACAATTTCAATATTCTCTTTTGCTTCCTTAATTAAATCATTCGCTTTATCTTGAGCTTTTTGAATAAGTTCATCTTTTTGTTTTTCAATGTTAAGAAGTTGATGTTGATATTGTTTTTCTAACTTTTGGCTTTGTGACAATGATATCTTTAATTCTTCTTCTTTTAAAGAAAGTTGTTCTTGTTGTTTTTGTAATTGTTCAATTAGTTTTTCATGTTCACTCATTGAGTCAATTTTCAATTGTTTTGCTTTAGAAATAATATTTGTATCTAAACCAAGCATTTCAGCAATCTCTATTGCATATGAATGTCCAATAGCATCTAACTTTAACTGATATGTAGGTTTCATTAATTCCATATCAAAAGAAACAGAAGCAATTAATATTTCTGGATGTTCAGTAGCAAAAGTCTTCAATTTACCATAATGTGTTGAAACTAAACATAAACAGCCAATATCTAGAAAGCGACTTAAAATAGATTCTGCTAAACATTCCCCTTCTTGAGGATCAGTCCCAGAACCAATTTCATCTAAGATCACTAAACTTTTATCATTTGCATTTGAAATAATATCGACAATCTTTTTCATATGACTTGAAAATGTAGAAAGTGATTGTTCAATAGATTGTTCATCACCTAGGTCTACATAAATTTGATCAAATAAAGGAATCGATGCTTCTAAACATGGAATCGGCATTCCACATAAAGCCATAAAAGAAAGCAATCCAGCTGACTTTAAAGTTACTGTCTTTCCTCCAGTATTACTCCCTGTAATCAATAACATGCGATGATCATTAAAAATAATATCATTAGCAATAACTTTTGTTTCATCAATCAAAGGATGTCTTGCTTGTTTTAATATAAGTGACGTATATTGATTCGTTATTGTTGGTATACAACATTGATGTTGATATCCATAATTAGCTTTAGCAAATATAAAATCAATCTCTTCAAGTATTTCTAAATTAAAATGAAAATGATAATAATGTGTTTTAATTGTTTGTGAAAAAGAATAAAGAATGCGATTTATTTCTTCTCTTTCTAAAACTTGAAGATCAGTTAATTGATTATTCATCATCAAAACTGCTTCTGGTTCAATATACAATGTTTGTCCAGTTGAACTTTGAGCATGGATTAAACCATGAAATTGATTTTTATATCCAGATTTCACTGGTAAGACAAGACGATCATTCTTTGTCGTGATTTGATCAATTGATAGTACATCTTTTGATTCCTTCACCAAGCTTTCCATCTTCGAACGAATTGATGATTGTGTTTGATGAATTTTTTTACGTAATGAACTTAAAAGCGGACTTGCCTGATCACTTAAACTTCCATCAGGCAATATACATCTTTGAATCTCTCTTAATAATTGTTCATTAACAACAAGACCATCACTCAATTCCTTTACATAATGTAGTTCTATTTCACTATAAGATATATAGTTTTTAACATTAACAACACATTCTAACTGATTTGCTACTTTTAATAGTTCCTCACCTAATAAAGTTCCATCACGATTCGCTTTTTCTAAAGACATTGAAATATCACTTAAACCACCTAGTGGTATTCTTCCCTGTCTTGTTATTAACTTCATAGCTTCATCAACTTTACTCAAAGCTTCATTTAAATCATCAATATCGTCAATCAATCCAAAAGTGTCTACTTTATTTTTACCTAAAGTAGACGCACAAAAACTTTTAACTTGTTTTTGAATTTCATTCATTTCTAATGTTTCAAATATTGTTTTCATTAATTATCACTCACATTTATATTCTTTATAATAGATTTAATATCATGACTATTATAGCCTGTTTCTTTTAATAAGTCTTCTAATTCTTGAAGTTGAGATGAATTTAATGCAATCTTTTCCTTCTTCAAATCTTCAACTAGACTTTCTCTTATAATTTGATTCATTGTTTCTTTATCAATAACATTAAGATTATCAACCATCAATACGAGCTCTGTCATTGTTTGTAGTGATGACTTTGATGTATCTTTTGAATATTGAATGGCATGAGAAAGACTCATCATCTTTTCAGTGACACCAGGAACAATCTTTAAAACTTGTTTTGTGAGAACAGTGTCATTTAGTAATTGAGTACTTGAGGATTGGAAAGGTATGAATGCTAGAATTAAAACTAAATATGTAATAAAAACACCTTCAATAAAACTCAAAAAAACACCTAATGTTTTATCAACAAAACTTGTTAGTTTAAACTTATCAGCAATTGTTTTAATAAGCGGTTTAACAATCAATCCTATAATTTTCTTAACTATAAATAAAACAATTAAGATAATAATAAAAACCAAAATATAATTAACAAATGTTCCAATCATTGTTGCAATGACATCAGTAGCATCATATTTATAAACACTCAAAACTTGACTTAGGTACGGTGTTAACAAAACTGTTAAAAACAATACCAAAATTGTTGTAGAGAAATCATACAATCTTGTAATAAATCCTTTTTTATATCCTAAAAACGATATAACAAATAAAAATCCAACAAAAATTATATCAATTAATATAGAATTCAAAATATTATTCCTCCTTTTTTTAAAAAGTTATTATAACATTTGAAAATTATTCTGTCAAAACTAATAAAAATATGTTAAAATAAGAATGAGGTGATTATCGTGGAGCCAATTAAACTCACTATTGGAGAAAATACATTGGAGAAAATGAAAAAATTTTATGATAGCCAAATGGTTCCAATTGATGATGCTAATCTTATCTTTAAAGCTCATGCTATCGGATGCGATATTACAGCGTATCAAGATGGTACAATTGAATTAACTGGTCAAAATGCTATTCAGGAAGCAAAACGCTGGTCTAAGAAGATTGCAAGTGAAATTGCTAGTCGTGTAACAACGTCTACTAAAGATGTGTATCCCTTCCATCATATTGGAAGTGCAGAAACTGGATCGCTTGATTTCTTAGGACCTATTTGTGTTGTATCATGTTATGTTAGTGAAGCTGATGTTGAATTTTTAAAAGAACTTAATATTAAAGATCTCGCTGATTTGACTAATCAAGATGTTATTGATTATGCAAAGCTTATCAAAGATAGACTTGTTTATAGTTTGCTTATGCTTGACAATTCTCATTATAATAAAATGATTCAAGAAGGTACAAATCAAGCAAACATTAAAGCTAGACTTTATAATCAAGCAACTGTTAATATTATGCAAAAGGTTAAAAAGAATGTAAAGGTAAAAGTTATCAATCAATTTGTTTCTCCAAAGACTTATTTTAATTATTTAAAAAATGAAGTGATAGTTGTTAAAGATTTAATGTTTGAATCAAAAGCTGAAAATACATATATGGCAATTGTTGCCGCTGAAATTCTTTCTCGTTATGCTTATTTGCAATATTATGCAAATATGACTAAGAGTTTAAAGATTAATTTAGTGAGAGGAACAAGTACTGCTGTTGATGCTGTTGCTGTAAAAATAGCAACTAAGTATGGTGAAAAGATGCTTACAAAGGTTGCAAAACTTAATTTTACAAATGCTAAAAGAGTTAAAGCTCTCTTAGAAGATCAATAGAACGAATATTCGTTCTATTTTTTTGTACAAAAAAATAATGGAAAACCATTATTTTAATTCAATATCAAACTTTTCTATTTTCGTATACTCAACACCTGCAGCATTTAACATACGTTTAGCAGCTCGATCACTAGGTGTATCATTATACTTATCATCTTCATAAATAATTTCTTTAATCCCACTTTGGATAATAGCCTTTACACATTCATGGCAAGGAAATAAAGAAACATAGATACGACAATTTGTTAATTTTTGAGTGCTATTTAAAATAGCGTTTAATTCAGCATGAACAACATAAGGATACTTAGTATCATACATTTCACCTTCGCGATTATCCCAAGGAAATTCCGAATCTTCACACCCCCAAGGTAAACCATTGTACCCTACTCCTACAATTTTATTATCAGTTGTTACAATGCATGCTCCAACTTGTGTATTTGGGTCTTTAGAACGAAAAGCAGAAAGCTTAGCAACACCCATGAAATATTGATTCCAATTAATAACTTTAGACATCAAAATACCTCCTTATTCCATTTCTCTTCTTAATTCTTCTAATTTCTCATTAAAATAGTCAGGTAACTCACTTTCGAAATACATATCTTCGTTAGTTCTTGGATGAACAAACCCTAATATCTTAGCATGTAGATATTGACCATGTGTATTATCATCTCTTCTTAATCCATATTGAGGATCACCATAAACCGGATAACCAATATATTGCATATGGACACGAATTTGATGTGTTCTTCCTGTTTCTAAACGACACTCTACCAAAGACATATCTTTAAATCTTTCAATAACTTTAAAGTTAGTAATAGCATCTTTTGCATTTTTGTCAGTACATGTCATCTTTTGACGATCGTTTTTATCTCTACCAATCGGCGCTTCTATTCTACCAATTTCATGAGGTATTAACCCATGAACCAACGCATAATAACGACGAATAACAGTATGTGCTTGTAATTGTTCACTTAAGCTTTGATGAGCAACATCATTTTTAGCAACCATTAACAAACCGCTTGTTT
>JAVWHX010000053.1:0-15179 GCA_036639875.1 Coprobacillus sp. | reverse complement strand
AATGATTTTCTTAAATCATACGCAACCTTTTGAGAAACTCCAGCAACAATCCAACCTTGAATATAATTAAACAATGCACTTACTAAATATAAACCTAATAAGATTAACATAATATTTCCAATATATCCAAAATCAATACCACTATCACCAGCTAATTTTCCAACAATACCTTCTCCTAATTTATCAGTAGCTAATGCTAATATTTTAGGTCCAACTATTGCAAAAAGTGTTCCTGCAACAGCAAAGACAATAACAATTGTTAATTTTAAACGATATGGTTTTAAGAATGAAAGTAATTTACGAATTGAGCCTTTAAAATCTTTTGCTTTTTCTACATGCATTCCACCATGTCCACCAGGACCGAACTTAGGTCCAGCTTTTCTATTTTCACTCATGACCTAATTCCTCCTTTGATAATTGTGAATAAGCAATTTCTTGATAAACTTGACAATCTTTCATCAATTCATCATGTGTTCCTTTTCCAACAATCTTACCTTGATCTAAAACAATAATTTGGTCAGCTGACATAATAGAAGCAATACGTTGTCCTACTATTAATACAGTATTCTTTGTCTTTTGAGTCAACTTATTTAATTCTTTTCTTAAAACAGCATCCGTTTTAAAATCTAATGCACTAAAACTATCATCAAAGATAAAGATATCTGGTTTCTTAGCAATTGCTCTTGCTATTGCTAAACGTTGTTTTTGTCCACCTGATACATTTGTACCACCTTGTGATATTTCAGTATCTAATCTTTCATCTTTTTGTTCAATAAATTCAGAAGCTTGAGCAATTCTTGCTGCTTCATTTAATTCTTCATCTGTTGCTTCTTGGGCACCATATGCAAGATTTGAACGAATTGTTCCAGAGAATAATAATCCTTTTTGTGGAACCAATCCAATCTTTTCTCTTAATTCATGTTGATTAACTTCTCTAACATCAACACCATCAACTCTTACTGCTCCTGAAGTCACTTCATAGAAACGAGGAATCAAATTGATTAATGTTGACTTCCCACTCCCAGTACTTCCTATAAAAGCAGTTGTTTCTCCTGGACGCGCTGTAAATGTAATATCATTTAAAACAGGTTCATCAGCTCCTGGATAATTAAAAGTCACATGATCAAAATCAATATATCCTTTTTGTTCTCTATTAAAATCAGTTGCAACTTTAGGATCAACAATTTGTGGTTCTGTACTTAAGACTTCATATACACGATGTCCTGATACAGAAGCACGTGGTAACATAATAGCAATCATAGCAATCATTAAGAATGACATGATAATTTGCATACTATATTGAATAAATGCCATCATTTGTCCAATTGCGATTGTTCCTAAGTCAATTTGTTTTGCTCCATACCAGACAACTAAAATTGTCACAACATTCATAACAAGCATCATAATCGGCATAACAGAAGCCATAGTCTTATTAACAAACATATTCACTTTTGTTAAATCATTATTGGCAACATCAAAACGTTCTTCACTATGTTTTTCATTACCAAAAGCACGAATAACTAACATCCCAGATAAATTCTCTCTCATGGAAAGATTTAATTTATCAATTAACTTTTGAATAATTTTAAATTTAGGCATTGCAACTGCAAAAGTTACAATTAATAAACCTATAATAACAACCAATACCAATGCAATAATCCAAGTCATAGAAGCAGAATTATTTAATGCACGAAGCAACGCTCCAATACCCATCATAGGTGCAAAACAAACAATTCTTAAACACATAATAACAACCATCTGTACTTGTGTAATATCATTAGTACTACGTGTAATTAAAGATGCAGTAGAGAACTTATTCATTTCTTCATTAGAGAAACTTTCTACTTTCTTAAATACATCTTTTCTTAAATTTCTAGCAACCCCACTACCAACTTTAGATGATAGATAAGCTGCACAAATAGCTGCTGAAGCACTTAATAATGCTATTCCTAACATCTTAACACCAGAAACAAAAATATAATCCATTTGGACTTTATTAATATCAGCACCTAATTTTTCATATTCTAACTTTGGACCACTACTCGCCGCTATTTGCATAGTAGATTCACCCATAGCTTCCATCTTCGTATCAACATCCTTAAACATCTCTGCTCTTTGAGATGAATTCATCATTGCTAATGCTTGATAAGGTGTTACACCTGTAGGTAAATTAGCAAACATTTTCTTATATTCATCACTACTAGGATCTAAAGAATCAATTTGTGAAATCATCAACATTGGTTTTGTTAAAACACTACCAAGCTTTTCTTCATCAACGTCATCTTTTAAAACATATAAATTCTGATTACCAAGCTTTTCAAACTTATCTTTATAAGACTGATTAAGATCTTTATTTTGTGTCAAAACATATGCATTCTTTACAAAATCTTGATCTGTTTTATCTTCAATAAATAACATCAAATGATTATAACTCTCTTCTGTTAAAACATCACTCGTTGCACCATCAAATCCATTAGATTGAATACCTATAGTTACGATATTACTCATCATATCTGGTAATGATAATTCAGTTTGTGATTGTACAAAGATAAATCCAATACTAAATAAAATTGGTACCCAGAACTTACGAATGTACTTCCATAACTTTAACATTCTATTTCCTCCTTTAAATTATTCTGTATCTTTTTAATAACATTGACAATTGTTTCATATTCCTCACTCGTTATACCTTTACATATAACTTCTTGAGAAAATGCAACAGTTCTTTCAACATTAATCAAAGTTTCTTCCCCTTGTTTAGATAAAGCAATTGTATAATTACGTTTATCTTGTTTATCAATTTCTCTTTCAATCAACCCCATATCAACCAACCGTTTTATTCTTACTGAAAGAGTTGCTTCCGTAACATTAAGAGATTGAGCAATTTCCTTTTGATTCATTTTATGGTTTTTTATACAAAATAATAACCTCACTTGATCGCCAGTAATACCTGTACAACATTGTGACATTAATTTCATATGAAGTTTATGCACAACCTTTAATTCTTCCATAATAACATTAATATCTTCTAATATCATATTCTCAAAATTCATTCTTCACCCTCCTTATTACTTAGCATACTAACCATTATAGTTAGCATACTAAGTATTGTCAATATATATGTTCATAAATTAAAAAAAAGAATCTCCAAAATGAAGATTCCTTACTTTATGACATATTTTTCTAATAACCTAACAACTTCTTCAATCAACTCATCACATGTTTTACGATTCATTTGTTTATTTGTTTCTCTTAATCCAAGTAATTCACCACAAACCATAGAACCATGATTGATTTCAAATTCTTGACATAATGATGAAACTTGTTGATTCACAAATTGCTTTTGTTTAACATCGGCTTGTGCTTTTCCATAGTACTGTCCTAAAACCATTGCAGCACCAGTTAATGTTCCACAAATTTCTCTCATCATACCAACACCACCACCAAATCCATACGACACTTTCATCGCATCTTCTTTAGATATATCCAATATATCTACATAAGCCATAAATACGGATTGCGCACAATTATAGCCCTGATGATGAGTATCATAAGCCAACTTAACTCTTTCTTCTATATTCATAATCTTTATTCCCTAACCTGTCCATTCCCCTCAATACGATACTGAGATGATGTCATTTCTAATAACGCCAAAGGGCCTCTAGCATGTAACTTCTGGGTACTAATCCCAAGTTCAGCACCAAATCCAAACTCTCCACCATCACTAAAACGTGTTGATGCATTATGATAAACACAAGCTGAATCTAATGATGTTAAAAAGATTTGAGCCGTTTGATTATTCTCAGTGACAATACATTCTGAATGTTTAGTAGAATATTTATATATATGATCAATCACTTCATCTAATGAATGAACAACTTTAATTGCAACAATATAATCATCATACTCAGTAGCATAATCTTCTAAAGTTGCTTTTTGACATTCAATAATCTCTTGAGTCTTTATATCTCCACGAATTTCAATACGTCCTTCAAATGCTCTTACCATTTCTGGTAAAAAGATATTTGATATATCTTCAT
This sequence comes from Coprobacillus sp., assembly GCA_036639875.1. GTDB lineage: Bacteria > Bacillota_I > Bacilli_A > Erysipelotrichales > Coprobacillaceae > JAVWHX01. Next base: position 11,139 of record JAVWHX010000053.1, on the reverse strand, counting down.
GAACCAAAATTGTTTCAATTGCATTACAAACAGAAGGTCTTTGTATTTTTGCATTCACACTAATTGCAATTGCTTTATTGATATCAGCATCTTTATCAATATATAAATGACAATTGCCTGCCCCTGTTTCAATCACAGCAACTGTTGCATTTTTTACAACATGTTGAATTAAACCAGCCCCACCTCTAGGTACAACAACATCAACATAATCATTAGCAGTAATTAATTCACTAACAATTTGACGATCTGTATTCTCAATTAAACTCACAGCATCTTCCGGTAATATATTCTTAATAGCATTATTCATAATAGAAACCAATTTCTTATTTGAATGAATAGCTTCTTTACCACCTTTTAAAACACAAACATTTCCTGATTTAATACATAAACAAGCAATATCTACAGTTACATTTGGTCTTGATTCATAAATAATACCAAAGACACCAATAGGAACTCTCACTTGTTGAATAATGATTCCGTTAGGTCTTTTGATTTCTCTTATTAATTCACCAACAGGATCAGTTAAATCAATTAACTTCTTTACATCTTTAGCAATACTTTCAATTCTATTTTCATCTAATAATAAACGATCAATCATTGCTTCACTCATACCATTATCTCTAGCATTTTTAATATCAATTCGATTCGCTTCAACAATATCATCTTTATACTCCATTAAAGCTTCAGATATCTTTAATAATGCTTGGTTTTTAGTCTCAGTTGATACATTCATCATATAACGAGTTGCAGACTTCGCATTCTTTAACAACACTTCTAATTCTTTATTCATATCACTTTCCCCCTAACACAACCATATTATTAGCATGAATCACTTCATCATAATCTTTATAATGAAGAACTGATTCAATTTCACTTGTATTTTTCCCCATAATCAACTTAATCTCATCACTAGAATAATTACTAATTCCCTTAGCAATCTTTTCACCTTTGATATTCAAAATATCAACAACTTGACCAATCACAAAATGATCTTCAACCCCAACTATACCTTTAGGAAGTAAACTCTTACGTTGATTATGAATTGCTTGACTTGCGCCATCATCAATAACAATCTTTCCTTTAGCACTTGTTCGATAAGTTAACCAATGTGTTCTAGCACTTAATGATTTCCCACTATGTCCATTAAACCAAGTTCCACTCTCTTCTTTTGTAAAAATATCTAAAAGACTATTTTCTTTACTTCCATTAATAATGACCATATGGCTACCATAATCATTAACAATCTTAGCTGCTCTAATCTTTGTCATCATTCCACCAGTCCCAAGTTGTGAAGAAGAACCGCCTGCCATACTCTCAATATCTTGATTCACATGATCAACATACTTTAATAATTCTGCATTCTTATCTTGATGAGGATTTGCAGTATATAAACCATCAATATCACTAATCAAAACAAGCAAGTCAGCCTCTACAACTGGTACTAATAAAGCAGCTAAAGTATCATTATCACCAACTTTAATTTCATCTACTGCTAAAGCATCATTTTCATTAACAATTGGAATAACACCATATTCCATTAAAGCATGCATTGTATTCGATAAATTCATCATACGTTTACGATCATCAAAATCATCATGATTCAAAAGAATTTGACTACATTGAATATGAAACATTTGAAATATTTCCTCATAGATTTGCATCAATTGAGCTTGGCCAATTGCTGCTAAAGCTTGTTTTTGTGGCAATGTTTGAGGTTTACTATCAAGTTGTAAAGCACCCATTCCAGCAGCAATTGCTCCTGACGTTACCAATACAATAGAATATTCATTATGAATCAATTTTGATATCTGTAAAATAAGTTTTAATATCTTTTCTTTTTCAATTTGTCCCCTTGCATTACATAAAGAAGAAGACCCAACTTTAATAACGATTCTTTTCACTGTTTGTGTATCTCTCATCTTCATTTCCCCTTTGTTTTCCCTATTATACACAACTTCTTTTGATTTGTAAAAACAAAAGAAAATCACAAGATTTAATCACATTATCGAAAAGTTCTTTAGATGAATGAAATATCGTGCTATAAAACCATAAACAGAAAATATAAAATAGCTTTATGCAACTATTTTATTCTATTAAAGTATGTTATACTTAAAGAAAATAATTATATTTTTAAACATTTTAAACTTACGAAGGAGGATACTTATGAATAGAAATAACAAAGAGAATATATTATTAAACAACAATGCAAAAGAAGATGTTTCATCTAAAGCAAGTGTAGCACTTTTAGATAAGAAAGAAATTAAAAACTTGAGTATATATGAATATACAGAGTCAGATATTAGAGGAATGATACATGAGATTAGAGGTCAACAAGTTATTTTAGATTCTGATTTAGCAAAATTGTTTGGTTATAGTGTAAAAAGACTCAATGAACAGGTAAGAAGAAATATTGAAAGATTTCCAGATGATTTTATGTTTCAATTAACAATTGAGGAAACAAAGAATCTTCCAAGGTCGCAAAATGCGACCTTGGAAGGAAAAGGTGCAAATATTAAGTATGGAGCTTTTGCTTTTACTGAACAAGGTGTTAATCAATTATCAAGTGTATTAAAAGGACCTATCGCAGTCAAACAAAGTGTTACCATTATGAGAGTCTTTGTAAAAATGAGACATTATCTTATTGAAAATAGAACCCTTTTTGGTAATGCTGATATACTTAAATCATTGATTGATGATAATATTAAAATCAAAGAGAGTATTAACAATGTAAAAATGGATGTTGACTCTATTAAGAAAAACATAACAACCAAAGATGATATACAAAATGCTATGAATATAATTTTAGATAGTTTTATACCTAAAGAAAATTTGAAGCAATTCGTTTTTAAAGATGGTCAGCCATTTGAAGCAAATGAGACTTATATTAATATTTATAAAGAAGCAAAACATTCTATTTACATTATTGATGATTATATTAATTGTCATACGTTGTCTTTATTAACTGCTAAAAAAAGTAATGTTGATGTCGTTATATTTTCTGATAACAAAGGACGAGGAAGTGATAAATTAAATAAATTAGAATTTAATAATTTCAATATTGAATATCCTACCCTTTCTATTAAAAAGAATAATGGAAAAAGTCATGATAGATTTATCATCTTAGATTATAAATTAGAAACAGAAAAAATTTATCATTGTGGGGCATCAAGTAAAGATGCTGGCAAGAAAGTTTGTTGCATAAGTCCCTTTTCAACATCGCATATAATATATTCAATTATTGATGATTTGTTGATAAATGATGATTATATGTTTTTATAAGATATATTATTTAATAATATTTATCCCTTGCTTTACCTATGTACAATATAACAAAAAAGTATTAAAATAAAAGAAGAGAAAGGGTTTATATGGCAAAGAAATGGAGGCAATATGAAAACAAAGAATAATATAATTATTTATACTTCTATTTGGATAGTCGCTATTTTAATATTGACTTTCTCTTTAACACAAAATGTTGGTGATGCTAAGGTCATTAACTATAGTGGTATAATTAGAGGTGCTACTCAAAAACTTATAAAAAAAGAATTACATGGAAAAGCGGATGATAAATTAATTGTCTATTTAGATGATATTCTTTATGATTTACAGACTGGAAACGGGGAATATGGGTTAGTATTGTTTGATGATTCACTTTATCAATCTCAACTTGAAGAAATGAATGGTATATGGACAAATATAAAGGAAGAAATTTATAAAGTAAGAGATGGTCACTCAAATGAGGAACTCTTTAACTTAAGTGAAGATTATTTTGTAAAGGCAAATACTATGGTAGAAACTGCCCAAGAAGTCTCTGATAAAAAAACAAGAGATTCTTTATCTGTATTTGTAGGTTATCTTATTGTCACTATTGGAGTTTTTATATTTTGGTACAAATATAAACAAAAACAAATTAATAAAGCTATGTATATTGATAAGTTAACAGGTATTCATAACTTTGCAGCATTTGAAAAAGAAGCAGAAGTAAGAATAGAAAAAATTGATCAACAAAGATATGCATTTATTTGTTTAGATATTGATAGATTCAAATACTTAAATTCAACATATGGAAGTCAAATTGGAGATCAATTATTAAAAACAATTGCTGCAACTTTACAAGTATATGCTGGTCATGATGGCTGTTGTGCAAGATATGGAAGTGATGAATTCTTTCTTTTTTGTGAATACAATGAATTTCTAATTGATAAGTTAAAATTGAGTTTTAAGGAAAATATGAAAGAATCTATTGAATTAGATATTTATAATGATTTAACAGTAACTTGTGGTGTTTATCTAATACAAAAGGATGAAAGTATAAAAGATATGCTTGATAATGTGAGCTTGGCTCATAAACAAGCAAAGAAGATGGAAAAAGGAAGCGTCCTTTATTATAACCAAAATCTTTTAAATGATTTGTATTATGAAAGCCGATTAACTAAAGAAATGTATCCTGCATTAGAACACAATGAGTTTAAATTATACTTACAACCTAAGTTTGATATTCCTAGTTTAAAGATTGTTGGTGCTGAAGCTTTGGTAAGATGGCATAATAGAGATAATAAGATTCTTTATCCTGATGAATTTATTCCTTTATTTGAACAGAATGGTTTTATTTATAATCTTGATTTTTATATGTTAGAACAAGTTTGTTTATTTATTAAGAAAAATCATTTAGAAGATACTCATTTTAGTATTTCCGTTAATTTATCTAGAGTTACTATTCATCATCAAGACTTTAAAGAAAATCTTAAATTACTTATTAATAAATATAAGATACCTATTTGTTGTATTGAATTAGAGATTACTGAAAGTTCTTTTAATGAATTCCCTCATCATATTATTTCAATGCTTAATCAACTCAGTGAAGAAGGTTTCGTATTCTCAATGGATGATTTTGGAGCTGGTTATTCTTCACTTAACTCAATCCATAAAATACCAGTAGATATTATTAAGATTGATAGAAAGTTTGTGACTGAAAGTCGTGAAAGTCCAAATGTTATACAAATTATCCGTTTAATTATAGAGACAGCACACTTATTAAATAAATTGGTGGTTTGTGAGGGTGTTGAAGAATTACAAGATGTTCATATGTTAAATAAGTTAGATTGTCATATTGGTCAAGGTTACTATGTTTCTAAACCTATATATCATACAGAATTTTTAGAAAAGTATTTATAAATAAGAAGGATAAGGTTGAAGAATATGAATATATATAATATAAATTTGAATATACACTATACACTACCCCAAGATATTTGGGATAGATTAGAACTTTTATATCAGGATATGCCTGAATGGAGTGGCTATATAGATGAATGTCCACAATGGTATGGTATTGATGGTAAAATCATTGAAGCAAGTATTGAACCTAGTGGATTACAGTTTTATGCCAAATTACCAGAAAACGAATGGGAAACCTGGATAACTATATTTAAGAATAAAGCATCCCAAATAGTTGGATATGAAGTTGGCGAACCAGAAGAAGGCTATGAATTTCATTATGAATAAAGGTGTTAATCTTTTACAGATTAACACCCTTTTTTACTCATATTTAATGAAGTCAAGTCTATTCAGATTCACTAAATTGAGCATTATATAATTGTTTATAATAACCACCTTGTTGAATTAAGACATCATGTGAGCCTTGTTCAACAATATTTCCATCTTTAACCACAAGTATTAAATCAGCACTCTTAATCGTAGAAAGACGATGAGCAATAACAAAACTTGTACGGTCCTTCATAACGTTATGCATAGCATCCTGTAACATCTTCTCTAATCTTGTATCAACAGATGAAGTTGCTTCATCTAAAATCATGATTTGAGGATTTTTAAGAATAGCTCTTGCAATCGTTAATAATTGTTTTTGACCTTGAGAAATATTGTTAGCTTCTTCATTGATAATCATATCATAACCATCAGGTAATGTACGAATAAAATGATGAACATTTGCTTGTTTTGCAGCTTCAATAACTTCATCTTTTCTTGCATCTAAGCGACCATAACGGATATTATCATAGATTGATCCATGGAATAACCATGTATCTTGTAATACCATTCCAAATAAAGAATGAAGTTCTTCTCTTTTCATATCTTTTATATCAATACCATCAATCTTAATACTTCCAGATGTTGTATCATAGAAACGCATTAATAAACTAATCAATGTTGTTTTACCAGAACCAGTAGGTCCTACTATCGCAACCATTTGTCCACTCTTAATATCAATATCAAAATCATGAATAACTTCTTTTTCATGATAACCAAAATAAACATGTTCAAAGCTTACATGACCTTGTAACTCACTCACATCAGTTGTTCCAACAACATCATTCTCTTCTTTTTCATTTAAGACTTCAAAGATTCTTTCAATAGCTGCAAAAGCAGATTGAATTTGTGAAGATAAGTTACTCACTTGAGAAATAGGATCATTAACTTGCCATATATAACGAACAAATGCTTGGATTTCTCCTATTTGCATTGAACCAGATATTGCAAGTAAACTTCCCATTAATCCAACAGTCCCAATAATAATATATGTGACTAATGAAATACATGGAGATATTAATGATGACATAAATTGTGCTTTAAAAGCATTTTGACATAAGTCTTCATTAATCGTCTTAAAGTTATCAATAGATTTCTTTTGTTTATTAAACAATAAGATTTCATTATAACCAGTATACATTTCTGTAATAGCACCATTAAGTTTCCCTAATGCTTTTTGTTGTGCTTTAAAACGTTTTTGTGATCTTTTCACAATAAACTTAGTAATCAATAACGCCGTTGGTAATAAGATCATAACAATAAGTGTCATCATGACATTAATTCTTAACATCATAAAGATTGCCAAACCTAACATTAAGACACCACCAAAGATTTGCCTTAGTGTTTGTTGTAAAGCATTTGAAACAGTATCAACATCATTTGTAATACGACTTAAAACATCACCATATTGATGAGTATCAAAGTAACTTACAGGTAAACGACGGATTTTCTCTTGTAATGCATTACGTAAATCATGCATAGCATTTTGAATAGAGTTTGTAATTGTAAAAGTAAAAACCAATTGTGAAACAGTTTTAATAATATAAAGAACAATTAAAATTCCAATAATTTGTAGAACAACATCAAATTGAACATGTGCTCCTTCTACTTTATTAGCTATTTCAATAGAATTCTTCATTAATAATGAAGTTATCCATCCTTCCACCATTGGTGAAAGAGATAAAACAACATTAGTTACAACAATCATAAATATAGCCATAAAGAAACTCCATTTATATGGTGAAATAAATGGTGCTATTTGACCAATTGAACGTTTAAAATCTTGCCATTTCTTATTCATAATTCAACTCCTCCTCACTCAACTGAGAAGCTGCAATTTCATGATATATCGGACATGTCTTCAATAACTCTTTATGTTTACCCGTACCAACAACTTCACCTTCATGTAAAACGATAATTCTATCTGCTTCCATAATTGTTGATATACGTTGAGCAACAACCAAAACAATTGATTCTTTAGTTTCGCTCTTTAAAGCATGTCTTAACATTGAATCTGTTTTAAAATCCAATGCTGAGAAAGAATCATCAAAAATATAGATTTGTGGTTTCTTAATAATAGCTCTTGCAATACTTAAACGTTGACGTTGTCCACCAGAAACGTTTGTAGCACTTTCAGTTATCAATTCATCGAAACCTAAAGGTTTTTCATTAATAAAATCATAGGCTTGAGCAATTTTTGCAGCATGTTGAACTTCATCAAGTGATGCATCTTCTTTACCATAACGAATATTATCAGCAATAGTTCCAGTAAAAAGCATTGCTTTTTGCGGAATAAAACCAATCTTATCACGTAAAGAACGAATTGAATAATTTTGAATATTCATTCCATCTATCTTTATCTCACCTTTACTCACATCATAGAAACGTGGAATCAAGTTAATCAATGTTGACTTCCCAGACCCAGTACTTCCAATAAAGGCAACAGTTTCACCTTGTGACGCCGAAAAAGAAACACCCTTTAAAACTGCCTCTTCCCCATCAGGATAAGCGAAGGTTACATTTTCAAATGACAATGTATGGCCATTTAATGTATCAATTTGATCAAGACATTCATGTTCTTGAATTGTTATGTCACTATTTAAAACTGCTTGAATACGTTTCGCTGAAACTGCAGCACGTGGATACATAACAAAAACACTACAAAATAATAACATTGAAAACATCGCATGGAATAAATAATCTTGGAACGCTACAAGTTTACCAACTTGTAAAGTTCCTGTATCTATCATTCCAGAAGCAATCCAAAAGATAAAAAGAATAGCAATATTCATAGCCAAAAAGAATATTGGATCAGCTGAATTCATTAACTTAAAGATTTTCTTAGAGAATGTTGTATAAACATTATTTGTTTCATTAAATCTTTTTTGTTCATACTCATCATTGTTAAAAGCTCTAATAACTTTAATACCAGTCAAATTTTCTCGTGAGATACGATTTAACTGATCTAAAGATGCTTGTTGCTTTTGAGACATTGGTTCTGAGACCAAAGCAACGATAATAACTCCTATAATAACTAAAGGTAACGTTGCAACAATAACCAATGATAAATCTAATGACGTTTTTAACGTCATTACAAAACTAACAGCAATCATAACTGGTGTTAATAACGCTGTTCTTAAAATCACATTCACAAACATTTGGATTTGAAAGGCATCATTATTTGTACGAGTAATTAATGATGATATCCCAAACTTATTAAACTCGCTAGGTGAAAAATCTTGCACCTTTTTAAAGATATCATTACGGATATCACGAGTAATAGATGTAGAAATTTTAGCACAACAATAACCAAGTAAAACCGTACCTAATACCCCTATTATTGATATGACAATTGCAACTCCCCACATCATATAAAGATAGTTCTTATCTTGGTTAGCTACTCCTATATCAATCATATTCGCTATGATTGTAGGAAGCCCTAATTCTACAAGCGCAAACCCAAAGACAGAAATGACATTAAGTAAAAGTAACTTTTTATACTTTTTTAAATACTTAAACATAAGTTTCATTCTATTTTCCTCCTTGTTGTTTTGACTTGACTATACTATAATAAACTATAAGGTAACCTTATAGTCAATAGGAGAATATAAAAATGTCTGAATTAAGAGAGAAATATTTTACAACTGGTGAATTTGCTCAAATATGTAAAGTCCCTAAACATGTTCTATTTCATTATGATGATATAGGCCTCTTTCAACCTACTCTTGTTAAAGATAATCGCTATCGCTATTATTCTTATCATCAATATGAAACATTTGCGATTATTACATTATTAAAAAGTATTGGTATGTCTTTACAAGACATTAAAGTATATCTTGAAAAAAGAACACCAGAAATGTTAATTCATTTATTAGATGAACAAGAACAACTTCTTAATCATAAAATCAAGAAACTAAAATCAGCAAAAGATTTCATTAGAACAATTCGTTCAACAACTTCTCAAGCCTTACAATTAAATACCCAAGAAGTCTTTTTAGAATATATGGAAGAAGAAATATTATTATGTAGTGATTCCCCACATAGCCATCAGGGAAAGCATTTCGCATCATATATGGATGAATACGTAGGTTTTTATAATCAACATTTAGAAACTGAAGACAGAGTCGGAACTATACTTTCTATAGAAAGTATAAAAGAAAAGAAATATGAAGAATTTCAATATTTATTCACGCGTACAAAAAAGAAAAACATAAAAAATATAAAAATTAAAAGAGCTGGATATTACCTTGTCACATATTACCAAGGATCATATAAACACTTTAATGAAGGTTATGAAAGATTAATGCAATATGCAAATACACATCATATTGAACTAGGCGATAATGCCTATGAAGAATATATTCTTTCAGATATTGCTGAACAAGATGAAAACAATTATATCACTATGATGTATCTAGAAACAAAAACAAGAGACCGTTAAGGTCTCTTATGCTTTATCATTAATTTCTTTTAAGATTAATTCTATAAATTCAGCTAATGAAACTGTTGTTTGTTTTTGTTCACCATATTGACGATAAGTCACAGTTCTTTCATCTCTTTCCTTATCCCCTAATACCAATTGATAAGGAATCTTTTTCATTTGTGCTTCTCTAATACGATAACCAAGTTTTTCTTCTCTATCATCCATTTCTACATGAATACCATTATCTTCTAATAATTGAAAAACTTCTTTCGAGTATTCTAAATGGAATTCATTTTTAACTGGAATAACTTTAATTTGAGTTGGTGCTAACCATAATGGGAAAGCTCCAGCGAAATGTTCAATTAAGATTCCGATAAATCTTTCAATTGAACCAAAGATAACTCTGTGTAACATAACTGGTCTTGCTTTTTCACCATTTGAATCAATATAATTAATATCAAATCTTTCTGGTAAATTCATATCCAATTGAATAGTTCCACATTGCCATACTCTTCCTAAAGAATCCTTAACATGGAAATCTAATTTAGGACCATAGAAAGCTCCATCCCCAGGATTTACTTTATAATCTTTACCCGCTGCTTTACAAGCCTTTGCAAGAGCATCTTCACTTTTTTCCCAAATCGCAATATCACCAATATATTTTTCTTCTGGTCTAGTGCTTAATTCAATTGAATATTCAAGATGTAAGTTTGTATAAACACGATCAATAAAATTGATTAATCTTACAACTTCACTTTCAATTTGATCAGGTGTCATATAAATATGCGCATCATCTTGAGTAAAAGTACGTACTCTAAACAATCCATTTAAAGCACCACTTGCTTCATGTCTATGCACTTGTCCAAGTTCACCCATACGTAATGGCAAATCTTTATAAGAATATAAACCACTCTTATAGACTAATAAACTTCCAGGACAGTTCATTGGCTTAATTGCAAAATCACGTTCATCAACTTGACTTGTATACATATTTTCTTGATAGTTAGCCCAATGTCCACTCAATTCCCATAATTCTCTAGACATCATAATTGGAGTCTTAATAAATTTATAACCTTCTTTTGTATGTTCTTCATACCAATAGTTTTCTAAAGTATTTCTTAGTAACATACCATGTGGTAAGAAGAAAGGCATCCCAGGAGCATATTCACTCA
>JAVWHX010000052.1:0-16170 GCA_036639875.1 Coprobacillus sp. | reverse complement strand
ATAAAAGCCCCAAACCCTTATAGAATAAAGGTTATGGAGCTTTTCACTCTCTTTTAGTGTCAAAGATGGGATTATAGTCTACTACAACAAATAAATCAATAAAAGTTATCACGATTATATAAAAAAATTCACAAGTAAAATAAATGAAAACACTTCCAAACACAAAAAGACTTTTTCTTTCAAATACTTTGTAAAAATCTACCGATTTTTCTTTTCAAATATCATATTTTTCCAATAATTGATTAAATCATAAAATTGATTTTAAAAGCTTTGTTTTTAATGAATAATCGTAATACATTTTCTCTATAATGAACTATGGAGGTTCTATTATGCATCTAATACCAACAGTGATATTAAAGAAACAATCAAAGGAATATGCCTATGATATTTATTCTAGGTTACTAGAAGATCGTATTATTATGTTATGCGGAGAAATTAATGATGAAATGGCAAGTTCTATCGTTAGTCAACTCTTATATTTAGAATCGCTTGATTCATCAAGCGATATATATATGTATATCAATTCACCAGGAGGAAGTGTGTCAGCGGGCTTAGCTATCTTCGACACAATGAACTTTGTAAAGTGTGATGTCTCTACAATTAGTATTGGGCTTTCTGCTAGCATGGGTGCTTTTTTACTAGCGGCAGGAAAAAAAGGAAAACGTTGTGCACTAGAGAATAGTGAAATTATGATTCATCAGCCTTTAGGGGGAGCAAGTGGTCAAGCTAGTGACATTGAAATAACAACACAGCATATCCTTAAACAAAAAGAAAAACTTAATCGTCTTTTAGCAGAAATGACAAATCAAACTCTAAAGAGAATAAAAAAAGATACTGATAGAGATCATTTTATGAGTGCTAAAGATGCCTTAGACTATGGATTAATTGATGAAGTACTAAAAAACAATAACTAATTCAATTTTTATGAAAGTTTATATATTATATATAGACTTTTTTATTGCAAAGAAAAAGCAATACTCTTTATTTCGAGAGTATTGCTTTCTTACAGACATTTATTAATCTCTTGTTTTCTTAAATACAGCAAGTATGACTTCTACTACTAGTAATCCTAACATTGCAAATGTCCACTTGTCAGACATCGCCATCTTCAAGCTCATATCTTCAGTAACAAAGAAGATAATAACTGAAGCAACCGCAATAATTATACCAATGACTTTAATAATTAAATCTAACTTACTTGATGATTCTTCATCTTTCTTACTCTTTAATATGAATAAGATTGCTGCTACTATAACTGTTGCAATAGCAGATATAAGATTAATTAAAGCCCATGTTCCGTCAATTTTAGCTTGAGGAACTTGATTATCAATAATAGTTTTATTCTCATCAGTTACATTGTCTGCATTCCCTTGAGGGACTTCATTCGGAGCAATGACCACTGGATTATCTACTGCTGGTGCAGCAGGAACTACTGGCACTACTGGAATAACAGGTGCAACTCGTGCAGGAGGTGTAATAATAGGCGCAACCGGTAAAGTTGGTATTACTGGCACCTCAGGAATTATTGGTGTTACTAGAATCAAATCATATAAAGCAATATATTTCAATTCCATAACATCTAATCCCATAGGAACAAATTCAACAACTTCATTATTATATCTTGTAAAATAATATCCATCATCAACTGTAAGTTCAGGAATATTTATCTTATCTCCTGGTAACATCTTTTCAGTCTTAACAGTTTGTTGACCTTTATAATTCCCATATGTTCCTGCATCAAAAGTTACAGTTACATATTGATCTTTATCAGGAATGCCATCTTTATTTTTATCTTCAAGATATAGAGCAGTAATTATCATATCTTTTGTAATTATAGTCTCTTTATCAAATTTAACATCCCAACCATTAAATATCCAACCAGATTTTGCTGTTACATTTGGATACGTAATCTTTTGAGAATCAAAAGTCTTACCAATAAGAACTTTATTCGTTTCAAAATCCTTATCTTGATCATTTAATAATCCCTGACCTGCAATGAACTTAATTGTTGTCCATTTACTCATATCTCTTGTATTGTATATTTTGACAGTCGAACCATTTTCAACTCTCTCTGGTAATATTTTAGGATCTGTTAATTCTACAATATAACCTTCAAACTTCTCATGATTATATTTTAATGCTAAAGTTGTATCTCCAGCCCACGCTTTATCATCAGAAACTTTTTCAGTGAATGCTACATTTGAATTTAACGCCTCAGTAAGAGTATCCCCTTTATAATATTCAACATTATATGAAAGACTATGAGTTTGAGTTTCATCTCTTATAAACTTAGCTTCAATTGTTGTAGTCGCAGTTAAATTTTTTATATAGTTATAAAGTTCAGTTGAAGAAGATGCTATCTTCACAGGTTTTTTAGAATCTTGAGCATCATACCATCCATCAAACTTATAACCTTTATTTGCATTAACTTGAGGAAGTTCAGCTTCACTTAGAATAACTTTACCAAATGAATATGTTGAAGGAGTCACAAATTGATTACGTCCTACAATCGTTCCATTTCCATCAGTTGTAAAGTTTAATGTTGTATCATTTTTCAAATCGCCTGCAAAAACAGGAACTAATTTTAGATTACTACTCATTTTAACTTCACTACCAACCAAATAATATACGCTGTCTGATTTCCAACATACAAAATATGAATCATTTTTATCAGTATAAGGACCCACTAAGTTCCCTGTATTCGCAGAAATTATAGCATTCGTATCTTTTAAATAAGTTTTTTCTTGAGGAACTTCTCCAGTTAAAGCTGTTCCTTTATCATAAGAAAGAGTTCTTTTTGCGATAACATAATATGCTTTTAAAGGAATTGTTTGATTTGATGATAAAACAACTGTTGTCATTACATTATTTTTATTTGATTCATCAAATTCATAAATACCAATTGGGTTTAAATGTGTTTCATTCAAGAAAACTGTTTTATTGATATATGCATCATTAATTGTTTTTCTAAGCGATTTATTTTCTATGAAAGTTCCATTTTCTTGTTCAAAGAAATAATGAATTTGATATGAAGATGTTTTTACTTCATCATTCTTCACCCATTGCGCTACCAACTTAATCTCATTTGTTTTCAACGCATTCAATAGTTTTTCATTTAACAAAATTTCATTTCCAGATTTATATATTATGCCAGTCTCTTTATTTTTCCAACCAGTAAAAGTAAAACCATCTTTTATAGGAGTTTCTTTTGATACAGTAATAATCTTATTATTTTCAATATTATATTTTTGATTATCTATAATAGCTTCAGATTGAGCTCCATTTAAATCATACTTAACTGTATAATCAATCAAACGAGAAGAAAGTTCAACTATTCGATGTTCTACACTTGAATCACTATAGTACATAACATAGTTACATCCTTTTGCTTCCGCAGCAGCTTTCGCATCTGAATATCCACCTAAAACATTTTTAATTTCATCAACATCATTTATTCTTTCGATAATTTTTGTACCTGTTCCAGAAGCCTTAACTGCTTCATAACCTAGTTTTGTTTTCACAAAGAAAACAGCAGTTTTTGGATCCTTTTCAATCATGTCACCCACTTCTAAAGCTCGCAAATCTTTACCAGTCCAATAGTAAACACTTAATCCACTTAGTGAAGAAATTGCTATGTCATTTTCGTTTAAGTAAAGTGCTGGAACAAAATGTAAGTCTGATTTCACATCTTGAACAGTAATTGTATAAGTATAACCCTTTCCATAATCACTAGTACCCTTTAATAAATTGACTGACACTATCCCAGTACCAGGAATGTTTGTTGTTTTCGTTTCATTTTTCTTATTGCCTTTAGGAATATTTAAATATACACCATTTAATACAATTGAATTCAATGTTCCAGGACCAGAGCTTCCATTTAAATATTTTGAAAAAATAACCCCTTCCCATTGCTTATTTCTTTCAACTGTTTTACTACCAATAAATTTTGCACTGATTAAATTAGTACCGTTATATGTTACATTGTATTGAGTTATCTTACTAACAGTAATTATAACGTCAATATCATTTTGAATATTATCAATAACATAATAACCATCTTCATTAATTGTTAACAACTTATCATTAGCAGTTACTGAATCTATTTGATAATTTGTATGATCTTTATTCTCAACACGGAATTTAAGATTAGTTTCAGCATTAGCTGTTTTTTCACCAACAACATTCAAAAGCTTTGCATCATAAGTGTACTTAATATTATATACACTGACTTCTTTTGTATAATTGAGTTTAACTTTTGAATCACCTAATAAATAAGTTGCAGAATCTGAAATATCAGTATTTGCATAATACTTATCACCTTTATATGTTCCAATGTAGTTAATAACATCTCCGTCAACAGTCGCATTAACAAATGTATAACCTGTATATTTTGGTGCAACTATGACTCCCAAATCTACACTAGCTTCTGTTTCCCCTTTCACTCCTGATATTTCAACTTTTATTTTTTCTGTTACATCAGTAGAGTCAATAACATTTTTAGTAGAAATATCAGTTTTAGAAGCTGCATTAACAGCCTGGGTTCCAACACCTATAAACTGCAAACACATTGCTAAAGACAGAGCCAAGACAAATATCTTTTTTTTCACACTTTTTTTCATACGCTTTCTCCTTTTTTATAATTATTTATGTTCTCTTATACACATATATTCTATATGAATATGAGTTAGAATCCGGTTAGTTTCTCAAAAGATTTTGGATTAATTTCACAAAACAAAAAAAGATAAAAGAAACTTATTTTCCTTTACCTTCATTATCAATAACTTTATCGATGTAATAATTAACTGTTGCTTTTTGAACACCTATTTTCTTACGAATGTTTTTTGTTATGCGTTGAGCAATACTATGTCCTATTTCACTGTTTTCACAAGATAACAATGCTAAAAATTGATACTTACTAATTCTTGTAAAAACATCTCCACTTCTTAGGGATTGCTGAATCGTCATTTTTATTCTTGGAATATCTTTTTGTATATTAGACTTTGGAAAGAGTTCGAATACAAACAGATAATACTTAGACATATTTCTATTAGAACTCCTTAATTTCATATCATATATATAGTTAAATATTGATTGTTCGCAATAAAACGCTCCTTTTTCACACTCTCTTTTCTTAAAATCTTCTATAATAGATACAACATTCCCTTTTTCTTCCATTCCATTGATTAGCAATTCATAAAGTTCTTTCATCTTATCAGATAAAGTTATTGCATAAACATCTTCTAACATCTTTACCGCTCTTTGATAATATTCAAAAGCTTGTTTATATTCTTTTGAATTTATAAGTGATTGAATATAAGATAAATGATTAAATTCATTTATAGGATCAATTCTTATAGCTTTTAATGTCATCTTTTTCACATTGTCGTTCATATTATATTGAAAGTAATAATCACATAATTGATGAACAACATTAATGTAGATATTATGATAATATTCTTCAATTTGTAAAAACCATACATAATTAGAATCGTGTTTTAACAATCCAGTATATATTTTTTCAATAGTTTCTGCATTTATAAGAGTTTCTTTTGTTAAAACTCTGTCATTATCAATACAAAGATGATTCTTTTGAAAGATATATGTATCTACATAGCATTCAATATTAGGTTTAAATTGATAACCACTTTTTGTAGTTATAATAAAATCAATATCTTCAAGACCAGATATTTGTTTTAATGATTTACGTAATTTAAAAACATGAAATTTTAAAGAACTTCTTGGATTTTCACTTTCTTGCCAAAGAATATTCACAAGAGAATCCGTTGTTACTTGATTACCATAACTTAATATTAATATCTCAAGTAAATTTAACAACTGTTTAGTAAGATAACTTTCTAAATTATATTTATTATTTTGATATTCAAATGATATTTCGTTAAAGAGTGATACTTTTAATATCTTATTATCCATAATTGTTTATATACCTCCTTTAACACTGTATGAATTCTCACTCTTTTTATTCCACATTATTACCGATAGTCATAAAAAGATAATACTTTCTTACAAAAACAAGAGTCATTCAAAAGAAGTCATTATTTATTTATTTTTGATTCTCATATCCCCTTTCTTTTCAATATTTATGATACCCTTTATTTAACAGTACTCCTCAAAATAAAAAAATACTACAAATATTATCTATTCATAGTATTTATTTTTATTTTATTCTTTTAAGATAACACACAATTGTTTATCTTGGATATGAATATCTTCAATTGGTAAATCACATTCATAATAACAAGTATTGCTTTTAAAATGAATATGTTCATCATTTAATACTTGTTGTAATATACTCATTACATTTAGTTGTAAAAATAAATATTCAACTTTTCCATCAATTTCATAAAAACAAAGGCATTTATTTTTATATGCAATTTGAAAAGATGTATTGAGATCAAAAACATGATCTTGATAAATCACAACAGCCTTAATTTCAATATGATCATCTTGAATAAAGAGTTGAGATTCTTTAATATAAACAGAATATGTTTTTAACAATGGTTTTAAAGCATATTCCATACATGTAGAAACTTCATTTTCATTTAATATCATCGTATCACCCATATATTATATGTTTGACTTATCAAGAAATGCTATTATTCTATAAAAAGAGTTGGATGGTTATCAAAGATTTGATAATAAGAAAAATAATATTCTTCTAATGGAATCCACTTTTCTAAGAACTGATTTATTCTATTAGGATTTCTTTTTAACAATCTTTCTTTTTGTAATTCTGATTTGATTCTTAGCGTTATGATATCTGTATAATAAGGAAGTAAGGTAGGATACAAAGAATAACTTCCTTCAATAATAATTCTAGGATGATAAGCAATAGATGTTATTGTTGAACTATACGTCATTGTTGAACATAGATATGGTTGATAATGAACTTCTTGTTTGTTTGATATTGGTTTTAACACAGTTTCTTCAAATCTTTCATAATCAATATGACCAGCTGGTTGTTTTAATCTGGTTTGAGTACGTTTGTCTTTTGGTAGATAAAAATCATCAATATGAAATACGATACAGTCTAATTCTTCACTTATTCTTTTTGCCAATGTTGTCTTGCCAGATGCACACATCCCATCAATCGCAAGAACAAAAGACTCTTTTTCTTGAAGATAAGTTATCAGTTCATTGACATTCTTCATATAATACCCCTTCTCTATTCTCTACAGTCTCATGTGATTGACTTTTTATCAAAATAACTGTTGAAACGAAAATAAGCATACATCCTAAAAACTTCATAACAGTTAATGACTCATTCAAAAAGATTATACCAACAATAATACTTGTAATAGGTTCTAAAGTTGAAAGAATAGCTGCTTGTGATGAACCCAATAATTGAATTCCCTTTTGTAATAAAACAACACCAATAAAAGAAGTAAATACAGCAACCAATAAACAATAAAAATATCCTATCATTGGTAAAACAGACAATTGATTTGTAAAATAAGCAAGAGCTCCCATAACAAGTGAATTCATCAATACCAAATAAAAATTAAATAATGAAATATCTATTTCTTTAATTGATGAATGATCCATACCAACCATATAATAAGCAAATGTAACACCAGAAATCAAAGCCAAAAAGAATCCCAACATTGAAGATGCACTTGGTTCAATAAAACAAATGATTCCTAGAATAGCTAAAATCAAACACCCTAATTGTCTCTTATTTAAAGATTGTTTATAGACTACAAAATTAAGAATACATACAAAGATAGGATATAAGAAATGTAAAACAGTTGCACTTCCTACACTTATATAAGAATACGATGAATATAATAAAATAACAGTTAATGCATTACCAATCAAACCTACCTTTAAGATATCAACAAATTGTTTTCTAGAAACTTTCAAAGATATCTTCTTATAAATTAATACAATGAAAAATAAAGGCAAAACGAAAAAGTGTCTTAAAAAAGCTAATTGTATTCCATTATTCCCCATGACATATGTTAACTTACCTATGATTGGTGTAATCCCAAAAATAATTGTTGCAACCATTGTAAACATAATCCCTTTATTCTTAATATTCATTAAATATACCCACTATTTCCTTCTTATCTTTTGTTTGTGATAAAGCAAGCATTAATAACACACGTGCTTTTTGTGCTGATAATGTATTAGCAGCAATACAATAATGATGTGGATCAAATATCGCATCATCAAAAATAATCCCCTCATTAACTCTAGATGCCCTTACAAAAAGAATTCCTTGTTTTGATAAATCCTCAATCGCATGAAGCCAACTTTGACTATAATTTCCATTCCCACTCCCTGCAATAACAATCCCTTGATGATATTTAGCCATATCATATAAGATTTGTGAAGATGCCCCAGCATAAAAATATGCAATAGCAACTTCTGGTAATTGATTGAGAACATCTTTTGAAAATCGTGATGCTAGAGTATGTATTTTAAATGTTCTTGAAAAGAAATAAGCTTCATGATCTTGCATATATCCTAAACAACTAAATGCTCTTTGATCAAATGCATCAATTTTATAATTATTAATTTTTTGAATATCTCTACCTGAAAAGATTGTATTAGAAAACAATGCCATAACTCCTTGATGATGTGCTTCATGATGAGTTGCTAAACAAACAGCTTGATATAAATTAAAAGGTCCATCAGCAGATGTTGCTGTTGCAGGACGCATAGCACCTGTTAAGACGACTGGTTTTGTCGTATTTAATGTTAATGTTAAAAAATAGGCTGTTTCATCTAACGTATCTGTTCCATGTGTTACAACAACACCATCAATCGTTTCATCTTTAACAATTTCATTAATCTGATTAGCTAATTCTATCCATCTTGGAATATTCATTTCATTACTATCAATACTCATTAATTCATATTCCTTAATATGTGCAACCTCTTTTATTAATGGAATTGATTCAATGATTTGATCAACACTAATTTCTCCAGCACGATAATGAGCAGCTTTTCCAAGTTGTCCAGTTCCTGCGATTGTTCCACCAGTTGCTACAATTGCAATTGTTTTCATAAAATCACCTTTTTCTTTCATTGAATTATAATATCATGCTTATTTTTAACAATCAATATTTTATTATTCCTTTAAACATAAGAAAACCAGAAGCATATCTTCCGGTTCTTTTAATCAAGATCTTCCCCATTTGAATCAATCACTTTTTTAAACCATTCAAATGATTTCTTTTTATATCTTTTTAATGTTCCATGACCATCATTATCTTTATCTACATAAACAAAACCATAACGTTTTTTCATTTCACCAGTACCTGCAGAAACAATATCAATAGGTCCCCAATATGTATAACCAATCACATCAACACCATCTTTAACAGCTTCTTTTAAGGCATTCAAATGTTCTCTAATATAATCTATACGATAATCATCTTGAACAGTTTCATTCTCTAACACATCAATATTACCCATTCCATTTTCTACAACAAATAATGGTTTTTGATAACGATCATATAATTCATTTAAAACATATCTAAATCCTAAAGGATCAATTTGCCATCCCCATGGAGTTTCTTTTAAATAAGGATTCTTTTCACCAACAATACCACCAGTATGTCCAATAATAGGCATTCCATCTTTATATGTTGTTGTACGATAATATGAGAATCCTAAATAATCATTAGGATATTCTTTCATCATTTCTAAATCACCAGCTTGAATATCCAAATGAACATTCCATTCCTCAAATATTCTTTCACTATAACTAGGATAATAACCACGACATTGAACATCACTAAAAAACAAAGAACGTCTTCTTAAATTATAAGCTCCAAAGATATCTTCTGGCTTACATGTATTAGGGTAAACCCCACTTAAAGATAACATACATCCAATCTTTGCTTCTGGAATCATTTCATGACAAAGCTTATTTGCCTTTGCATTTGCAACAAACATATTATGAGCTGCTTGAAATACACATTGCATTGGATTTTCTTTTGTATGAGGTTTAATAGCTCCAGCCGCAAAAGGAATTGTATGAACATTATTAATCTCATTAAATGTTAACCAATATCTCACTTGATGTTTATATCTTTCAAAAATAACTTCACAATATCTTTCAAAAAAATCAATTAATTTTCTATTTTCCCATCCACCATATTCTTTATATAAGTGTAGTGGTGTCTCATAATGAGAAATCGTTACAACTGGTTCCATCCCCAATTCCAACATTTCATTAAACAAATCATCATAGAATTTCAAACCTTTTTCATTAGGTTCCATTTCATCACCATTTGGAAAAATCCTTGCCCATGAAATAGATGTCCTAAAACAATTAAATCCCATATCACTCATTAATTTTAAATCTTCTTTATAAGTATGATAAAAATCAATCGCTTCATGACTAGGATAATATTTCCCATTCATCACATCTTCATCAGCTTCATAAATCAATCCTGTTGATACATCTGTTACATTGATACCTTTACCATCTTCAAGGTATGCCCCTTCTGCTTGATTAGCCGCAATAGCTCCACCCCATAAAAAATCTTTTCTTAATTGTTGCATAGTCTTCACTCCTTGTTTTTAGTATACCCTATTGAAAATATGCTGATTTCTTTTTTCATTTTGTGAAATCGGTTTTCAAAAAAAGAAATTACAATTAATTTTGAACTGTGTGATGAAATGTAGGGGCATCTTCTTCAATAGCTTTAAACTGATAACCTTTCTTAATCATATAATCTAATATTGATGGTAAAGATTTAACAGTTGCCTCACAACTAGCACTATCATGCATCAAAAACATAATATCCTCTTTATCCCCAATTTCCTCTACTGCCTTTCTTTTCAAACCATTAACAGTCTTAATATTTTCACCATCACCATTGATAGAAGTCCAATCATAATATTGATAACCTAAATCAATCACTCTTTTTGTTAATCGTTTCATAATCCCTACATTATATTTCCTTGATACCAAATTACTCGATCCTCCTGGAAATCTTATGATTTTAGAGTATTCTCCTGTTTGTTGATAAACAACTTCTTTTATTTCATTAAGATCTTGAATATAGTTCTTCAGGGAACTGTATATCCTTTCATAATCATGACTAAAAGTATGCAAACCTATTGTATGACCTTTGTCATATGCTTTTTTTATATAATGATAATCTTTTGGAGAAGTCCCTGTTACAAAAAAAGTCGCTTTAATATGATATTCATCGAGAATCTTTAAAATCTTTTCTGTGTTTGCTGAAGGTCCATCATCAAATGTTAAATAACAAACCTTAACTCCATCAGCACTCGCTTCACGATTATCATAACGACTGACAACTTCAATTTTACGAATATAAACTTCTTCATTATTAGCGTCATCTTTGACACGATAAGCAACATCATATTCGCCAACTTCACTTAAATTCAAAGATGAATCATCTATAGCTAAGGTTGGATTTTTATCATGATCATCTTTAACAACTACACCTGCTTTTAAATTCACATCATCACCTTGTAAAACTGTTAACTTCTCAATTCCTTTAATTGTTGGTGCTTCACTATCTTTGGCTTCTACCAAAACATAAGCATTCTTTTCAGCAGTATTTCCATACTGATCTTCTACGACAACGACAACTCGATAAGTCTTTAATTCATTAAATAAATAATCTTCTTTAAAATAAGCTTTTGTTTTTGAATCATCTTGAATATTCTTAACAAGAGTTTCAGGATTCACAGTTTCATTTCTTAGTATCTTTGTATTAACAGTTTCAAACTGAGGAGATGTTTTATCATCAATATATACCTTTAGAATAAACGTCTTATCTTTATAAGTATAACGAATTTCATATTTCCCCAATTTTTCATTATTAACATTATTTGTTTGTTTAATCTCTTTAATATTCATATGATTCACTTCAGCAATATACTCAAAAGGTTTGACTTCGTCATATAATCCTAAATGTATTTCTTTTTGTACAAATTCAATATGTGGTCTCTTTGCAAGATATACACATCCAATTCCTATTAGTACTATTATTATTGAAAAAAAGACTTTCCTTTTCATATGTATCACCAAAATACTATATGATAGTTAAGTCTTTTTTAGTCTTATTTTTTCAAATATTCTTCAATTATCTCTTTTTCACCAAAGTGAATTGTTCCAGTATTTAAGACTTGATAATTTTCATGTCCTTTTCCAAGACACAATATAACATCTCCACTTAAAGCATGATCTAAAGCATAATGAATAGCTTCTTCACGATCTTCAATCACGATATATTCACCCCGATATTTATTTATTCCTTCAATAATATCATCACAAATATCTTTAATCTTTTCACTTCTTGGATTATCAGCAGTTAATATTGAATAAGCATGATACTTAGCAACAATCTCACCAGAATCAAGACGACGATCTTTAGATCTTTCTCCACCTGAACCATAGACACAAACAATACGTTTTGGATGATATGCTTGAATTGTTTCTAAGATACTCTCAAACGAAACTGCATTATGTGCATAATCAATCATGATTGTATAATCTTGATAACTTGGAACAATTTCAACACGTCCTCTTACTCTCACTTGTTTTAATGCTTGTTTGATATATTTTGTTTCAATCTTTAGTAAATGACAAATCATAATTGCAACTAAAGAATTATACACACTAAAATTACCAGGAATATCTGTTTCAAATAATGTATTAATATATCCTGAAGTATTAAAAGAAACACCTAAGATTCCTTTCTTTTTTATCAGTTCAATATTCGATGCTTGTAAATCGCTATCTTCAATAATCGAATATGTTTTCATATCACATGTACATCCATCAATCATTTCATTATAATACTGATCATCTTTATTAAAAATAGCCGTCTTACACATCTTAAATAACATCTTCTTACAATCTCGATAATGTTCAAATGAAGTATGTTCATTCTTCCCAACATGATCTAATGAAAGATTTGTAAATACTCCATAATCAAAATCAATGCCAGCTACACGATTTAACATTAATCCTTGTGATGAAACTTCCATAACACAATATTCACAACCACAATTAACCATTTCATTCATTAACTTTTGAAGTTCAAATGATTCCGGAGTTGTATTCTTTGTTTCTTTAAATTGACCATTAACTATAGAACCAATTGTTCCTATAATACCTACTTTTTTATTTGCTTTCTCTAAAATAGATTCAACCATATATGAAGTTGTTGTTTTTCCCTTCGTTCCAGTAATTCCAATCACTGTCATCTTACGACTAGGATGATCAAAAAAAGCACATGACAAAAGAGCCAAAACATATCTTGCATTTTCAACCAAAATATATGTAATGCCTTCTTGATATTCTACGACTCTTTCTACAACAATTGTTTTAGCACCCGATTGAATAACTTGTTCAATATATTGATGTCCATCTGTTTGAGCACCAGGAATACAAACAAATAAACTTCCTGATTGAACTCTTCGAGAATCATAATCAATTTGTAAAACTTCTTGTTCTAATGTTCCTTGTAAAACTTGATAATCAATTTCTTTAAGTAATTGTTTTAATTTCATTTTTCTCACCAATATCATTATATAGTGTTTCTTTAAATAAGCAAAGAAAAAATCATCCGAAGATGATTTATAATTTTGTAAGTTTTAAGTCTCCACTTCTTATATAATTCAGTTTTCTAAATGCTTTATACATACTAAAACATATAACCATTGGTAAAAGTACATCAACTAACAATAATGGAATCCAAAATGAAGTTCCCATCACTTGAATAGATTCTAATAATCCAACTAAGCCTGCTGTTCCCATACCAGAACCAACAGTCGTACATTTAATCCCTAACACAACAGTAGAGATAATTCCAGAAACAAGACTTGCAACAATTGGTGGTATCCATAAAATAGGTCTTTTGACAATGTTTTTAAACTGTAACATACTTGTTCCAATTCCAACAGCTAGAACATCACCAATATTATTATCATCCAATGACATAATTGCCAGCCCATGATTCCAATAGCAGCCGACGAAATAGGTGCAGTTAAAGCCATACCCATTAAAACAGCAACAATCATCCCCATAAACAAAGGTTGCATATGAACGCCTTGATTAATCAGTTGCCCTAACCAAGAAATCACTTGATTGATATAAGGTCCGATAAACTGACTTACAAGTCCTGCACATAAAAGTGAAGACATAGGAACGAAGATAATATCTAACGGTGTTCTATCTTGTATTAATCTTGTCACTTCAACCGCAACAATAACAGCTAAATATGCAGAGACTGGATTACCTACTGCAACATGAACCTGCCCTTGCGATAAAACAAAAGTTCCAGCTCCAAGACTTCCTGCAATAACAGCCGAAATCATATTTAATCCTTTTGCATCTAATACATATGCTATCCCAACACCAATTGCTGGTCCCATTAAATAAGTTGCGATTTGTCCCCATGTCACTAAATATGAAACAGACATAGCCAATCCAATTTGTTTAAGAATAGTTCCTATAATTAAACTTGCAAAAAAACCATATGCCATACCATTTAATGTCTTGACTATATAATTATCTTTTTGTGTTCCTCTTGCCATAATTTCACTTCCTCTTTTTCACATCATACACGTTTTATCAACATTTTTCAACAAGCTTCCTTAAGTGTAATTGTCATATTTTTAGCCCAATTCCCTTTTTTAAAGAAATATCTAGCAACAAACAATTTGACAATATCTAATGATTCAACAATTAAATAAAGCCATACCAATGGTATTTCAAAGAACATTGATAAAACTGTTGAAACCAAAACACCAGCAATCCATAGAAAACCAGAATCCATTAACATTGTTGAAAACGTATCTCCACCAGCTCTTAAAACAAAAAATATACAAACATTATAAACATATATAGGAATTAAAAAAGATTTAATTCTCAATAAACTTACAATTGCTTCTTTAATAATCAATTCAACATTATAGAAAGAAGCAATCAATGGAGCAATTAAAATAAATATACTTCCAACAATAATTCCAATAACAACTCCAAAAGTAATTAACTTATATGCATTCTCTTTTGCTTCATCAATCTCATTAGCACCTAAGCGTTTACCTATTAATATAGATATAGCACTGGATAAACCACCAAAGATAATAAACCCAATCTGGATAACTGTATCTACCACACTAATTGCTGATATCAAGGATTCGTCACAACGAACATATGAGAGAAATAACATGGCCATTCCTAACGAAAAGAAGATTTCATTAATCGTTAAAGGAATAGCTTTTCTTGTCATTGAACGAATTAAAGAAAAATCAAGATGAAATAATTCTTTAATATTAATATAAAACATATGTTTTTTTCTCACCAATATTATAATATAAATAAACATCTCAACAAATCTTGCTATTGCAGTAGCGATGGCAGCACCTTGCACTCCTAAAGCAGGGAAGCCAAAGTGACCAAAAATCAAGACATAGTTTAATGATGTATTAATTGCAACTGTAATAACACCAACTAATAATTGAATACGATTGATTCCAACTGCTCTTAAAGCCATCATAATACTAAAACTAATAGCAAAAGGTGTATAAGTCAATAAAGCATACTGAATATATTTTAGACTTTCTTCTATGACGATTGGATTAGAAGAAAATATTTCCATAAGTTGTCTAGGTATCAACAGTAATGCTAAAACAAAAATAAATGACACAATAATTCCACACACCAAATTAATATTTAATATCTTTTGACAATTTTCCTTTTTCTTTGCTCCATAATACTGCGCAATAAAAATGCCAGCTGCTCCACAAATACCAAACATCGTTGAGTTAAAAATAAGATAAACTCTATTTGCGACTGTAACAGAAGTTAACGCTATAGTCCCTACACTTCCAATCATAATATTATCGATTAAATTTACAAAGCTCGTAACAAACTGTTGTGCCATAATTGGTAATGCAATAGCCAGTGTTGTCATATAGAAAGCTTTATTCCCAAAAAACTTCTTCATCCCCTTTTCCTCCCTTTTTATATATAAATAAAAACGTTACAAAGTAACGTTTCATCGTTTTATTTGGTGGAGCTTAGCGGGATCGAACCGCTGACCTCCTGCGTGCAAGGCAGGCGCTCTCCCAGCTGAGCTAAAGCCCCAAACAAAATATATGGTGGGCCTGAATGGATTTGAACCATCGACCTCACCCTTATCAGGGGTG
>JAVWHX010000051.1:0-16288 GCA_036639875.1 Coprobacillus sp. | reverse complement strand
TGTTAATCCTGTAAAGATTTGGGTTGAAGATGAATTTGTAAGAGCGACTAAAGGTGGAACTGGATTTACAAAATGTGGTGGAAACTACGCTGCAAGTATTGCTGCTCAAGTCAAAGCAGAACAAAACGGATATACTCAAGTTTTATGGCTTGATGGTGTTCACAGAAAATATGTTGAAGAAGTTGGAACAATGAATGTTATGTTTGTTATTGATAATAAAGTTATTACTGCTGCTTTAGAAGGAACTGTTTTACCAGGGGTTACAAGAGATTCTATTCTTCATATTTTAAAAGACTGGGGATATGAAATCGAAGAACGTCAATTAGGTATTGATGAACTTATGGAAGCTGCTAGAACAAATCGATTACAAGAAGCATTTGGAACTGGTACTGCTGCTGTTATCTCTCCTGTTGGTGAATTATGCTATAAAGGTGAAACAGTGATAATTAATGATTTTAAAACTGGTGAACTTACTCAAAAACTCTATGATACTTTAACTGGTATTCAATGGGGAAAATTAGAAGATAAATATAATTGGACTCGTAAAGTCAAATAATCCAAGGGAAACCTTGGATTATTTTATATCTTCTATAAAGTGTGGGTGTTGATCCCAGTATTTTTTGTATACATAATCAGAATCATCAAAATTAAGTTGATACATTCTAAAAATAACTTTTGTATTTTTTGGTTGAACAACTTCTTCGTATGAATATTTATATTCCATACCTATTTTTTTCATAACATTTCCACTATGCATATTCTTCACATCATGAGTTGCTGTTATAAAAGGAACTGATGATGTTTTTATAATATCTAATACTGCTTTTGCTGCTTCACTCACAATACCTTGATGCCAATACTCTTTTCTTAATCCATAACCAAAATCATAACTCTCATTATTTGCTAAATTCACATAACCAATTGCTCTATTATCATCCTTCAAACATATTGCATAACGAAAACTTTCAGTATTTTTATAAGTGTTAAGAAAACTATTTTCTAACATTTGCTGAGCTTCTAACCTAGTTTGCAATGGAAACCATGGCAAAAACTCATTAACAACTTCATCTTTCATTATACATAAGAAATCATCAAGATCATCTATTGTAAAGTGTCTTATTATCAATCTATCTGTATATATATTTCTATATTTTATCATACTTATCACCTCATGCTATTATAACATGATGAATAATTTAAATCAAAGAAGGATAAACATATATGTCTTTCCTTCTTCAACCCTATTTATTAAGGAGTGCTTCTTCTTGTAATCTTTCTTTCTCCAATTCATGCCTTTCAAATGCTTTAAAGAAAGGATAGAAAATCGCTAAACCGATGACAATATTGATTATAATAACCACCACTGTCATAAAATCACCAGAAGCTAATGGGCCTAATATAAAGGGAGGTGTGGCCCACGGAAGCGTTGCAAAGAATTTTGAAAATACATCTAATAAACATAATCCATATGTTACAAAACTACCAACAAGTGTAGATAATATAAATGGAATAATTAAGAAAGGATTTAACGCAAGCGGCAAACCAAACATAACTGGTTCTATAATTGAAAATATAGCGGCTGGGATACAAATATATGATAATTTTTTAAGGAACTGAACTTTTGAAAATACCATAAGAATAAGTAATGGCCAAACTGTACTTGTCCAAATATGCATATAATTAAAACCAGCAGTCCAAATATTTTCCAATGGTAAATTTGAAGTCATTGCTTGAGCATTTTGAGCAATATTCATTGTTTCAATTGGTGTTGTAATTGCTGACAACATATTTCCACCATGAAGACCAGCTGCCCATAAAGTATTACATAATGTTTGAACAAAAGTATAACTGATAATATTATCTGCTGCTTTTATAATAGGTGTTAAAACTTCTGATAGAAAACCAAACATATCAAATCCAATAATACTTCTTATCAACCATGCGATTGTAAAAATAACAGTATATGGTATTAAAGAAGTAAATGCATTTCCAACATTTGGAGGAACACTTTCAGGTAATCTAATAACAATCTTTTTATCAATAAAAAACTTGTAAATGCGAACTGATAAAATACTTACTAACATACTTACAAACAAACCTTTAGCATTAAATGCTGCAACTGAAATTGTTCCATCTTTAATAACGTTTAGATTTATAAGAAGGAAAGTAACCATACCAAGTAAACCCGCTGTTCTTTCTTCAACATGAACTCTTTTTGCGTATCCCATTGCTATTGTGAGGGATGCATAAAAAGATAAAAATCCAAGTGTCAAATCATTAACTAAGAAAAAATAATTAGCATAAGGTGATAAAAATGGTAAAACTGGATCTGTACTACTTACAATAGACGGTGTACCGAGAACACCCAATATCAAAAATATTGAGCCAATCATGATTAAAGGCATACATGCAACAAGTCCATCTTGAATACTTGCTACTGCATTAATATTACTAAATTTAACTAAAGGTCCAGAAATCTTCATTGTAAAATCATTAACTTTGTCCATCAACTTAGAATTTTTTAACATTTGTTTCCCTCCTCTACCAAGTTCTGATTCTGCCCCAATATTTTTCTAACATAAGATCATTTTTTTCACGAGCACCATCAAGATTTCCACTATAGAAGATTGGGACTTCTATATTTTGCTGATGACACCTTGCTATTGTTTCTATAACTAACGAATGAATAATAAAATTAGCAGCAATATTTGATGTTGGACCAACTGGTTGTTGCATATCTTCAATAGTCATACATGTATCTCCAAATAATGTGTGATTGTCAATAACAATATCAGCTACTTCATAAAGTCTTTTACCAGATTCATGACGTGATGATTGTCCTTTGGAATAAGTTACACCCGTAATCGCAATACATGGAATATTTCTTTTCTTACATTCCATTGCCATTTCAACTGGAACAGCATTTCTTCCAGATTCACTAATAATAATCATGCAATCATTTGAAGATGGTTTATGATAATCCATTATACATTTGGCATATCCATGCAATCTTTCAGTAAATTCAGATTTTGTAACATCGTGATTACCAGTAACTCCGTCCTCAATTATTGCATATACTGGAACCAGTCCACCTGCACGATAAAACACTTCTTCAGCAATCATATGAGAATGACCAGTTCCAAAAGTATATATCAATCCATCTTGTGAAATCACTTTACTCATAATTTGTGCTGCTTTATCTATATTTCCCTTTTCTTCAATACAAATATCTTTTAAAAATTGTTGAACTTTTTCATAAAAAGTTTCATAAACCATTTTTTTCATATAGACCTCCTATTTGATTTCAACAAACTTAAATTTTTGTCCATTGTTTATCCACTTTAATAACTGTTGATCTTCTTCATAAATATATCCCACAACATTCATACGTAAATTAGCTGGAAAAGATTTTAACCAGATTTGAATTTCTGCTAGATATCTTTCATAGTTTTTATTATCAATAGTTACATCATAGATATGACGAGCAATTGTATTATTTGGTTCTAATTCGACTGTACTTCTATAATGAGAAGATCTTATACAATATCCAGCTTGTCTGTTTTCATGAATATATTTAAGAACATGTTCTTTTTCTTCTGCAGTTGCTGTTTTATGAAAACAAATACGAACCTGAATTTCTTCTTCATTTATAAGTGGTGATAAAGAGCTTAGTTCTTCATCTGTAACTAATCCATCAGCAATAAAAACTGAATCTACTGCTCCAGAAACAAACAATTCATGGGTACTTGCATATGCTGAAATACTCCTATGATCTTCTACAGTTGGTGAACCATCCATCGCATTGAATAGAGTTGTTTTATATGTTTGACTATTACAAAAAGCACTAATAGTTATCCCATACTCATCAAATAATTTTACTCTTTCCATAAGCAAACTCATTAACAAACCAGTTCCCTCATGTGGATACATATTATGACTAGCTTCAATCTTGCTTATTATGCCTCCACTTTCAAGAAAATCTTTAATCCCCTGGTGAACAATCTCTTCAAAGCTCCTATCTGTGTGAGTAATATCTTCAAGTTCTGAAGCATTAATAATAATCTTTCCACAGCAAGCTTGTTGACTCATTAAAGCCATTTCCGAAAATGTAAACCCTCCATCAATTCTAATTTCGTCAATTCCGTAATCAACTATTGGTTGGATATTTTGTGGCGTTGCCTTAAACGCATCAAATATCTCAGGAAAAAAATCAGCTTGAACCTTCATACCTAATGATTTTGCATAAATTGATAACTTTTTTATCTTTTTTAAGTATTCAATATTAGCAATATCTTGTGGTGGTACACAGAAGAATGTTAAAAAAACTCTACTAAAACATTGATCATTTGCTTTTTTGATATATTCCTTACATTCTTCTAAATCAAAATCAACTGTCGGATAAATCGTAATCCCTAATTCTCTCATTTTGTTTCTCCTCTCTAACTTGATATATCATGTTACAAACTCATGTTACATCTAACAACTTGATATGTCAAGTTGTTTTAACAAATATTCAACTATTTAAATATATATTTTAAAATCTATTGAAATCATATCTATATTCTTATAGAATAAAACTACATAAGGAGTTAATAAAATGAAAAAAAGTGAACCACTTTATAAAATTATAAAAAATGATATAAAGAATAAAATTCAAACTCAATTATACTTGCCTGGTCAAAAAATACCAAGTGAAGCAGAATTAGGTACCCAATTTAACGCTAGTAGAATTACTGTTGTTAGAGCGATTAACGATTTAGTTTCTGAAGGCTATTTAAGACGTGAACAAGGAAAAGGCAGTTTCGTATGTCATCAGATCAATGAAGGTGTTCTTCATCTAACTGGTTTTACAGAACGTATGAAATCTCATAATTATGATTTAAAAACTATTGTGATTGAAAAAAAATATGCACCTATTCCTTTAAAAATGGCTATCCAATTTAATAGGCCAATAAATGAAGAAGTTATCTTTATAAAACGTTTGAGAATTGTAAATAATCAACCTCTTTGCATTTCTCACACATACTTTATAAAAGATGACCATGAGTGGTTAATGGAAGAAGGCCTAGAAAATCAATCTGTTTACAAACTTCTTGAGAATAAATATCATCAATCTTTAGGAAATGCAACGCAAGTATTCAGTGTTGGTTATCTAGATTCTAATGATTCCTCATTACTAAATCTTACCGATAAAAATCCTTGCTTATGTTTAACCATATTTGCTTATCTCTCTAATGAGGAACCTTTTGAATATGATCAAACATATTACAATTCCTCACTATATCAATATGAAATTAATATGATACGATAAAGAAAAACCGACTTTAAAAAACAAAGTCGGTTTTAAATTACTTTATATTGTTTTAAAGCATTATAAATGCCATCATTATCAATAGCTGATGTCACATATTCTGCAATATCCTTTAATTCATCAATAGCATTTCCCATTGCAATTCCATGAGAAACATGTTCAAACATACAAATATCATTAGCACCATCACCAAAAGCAAAAGCATTCCTAATATCTATATCAAAGTATTGAAGAACACAATCAATACCATCTCCTTTATCAACACCTTTAATTGTTGCATCAGCACTAGGATGAGGAAAATGTTCATTCAATATAACTTTATCTTTTAACTCTTCTTGTGCTAATTCAAAGTCTTGATGATTTGAAAAATAAATATCAAACATATATCCACTGACATCACAATCTTTAAAATCAGTTCTATAATAACCTGGATAATATGCCCCTTTCATTTCTTCAGCCATACTTTCATCATGAACTTCTAAAAAGCCTTTATCTTGATCAATAAAACCAAAACCACAATGATATTTTCTCATAACATTCATAAAATATTGAATTTGATGAGATAACAATGGTTTATCCATCAAAACTTTATCATTATAAACAATATATCTTCCATTACTTGTTATAAATCCATCAGCATATTGATGATAATGTTTATAAGCGTAATGATAAGGTCTACCTGTACAAATAAAAATATAATATCCCTTCATTTTCAACTGATTTAATGCTTTAACTGTTGAGCAAGGAACTACCCCATTTACTGCAAGCGTTCCATCAATATCAAAAAAGAATGCTTTTTTATCTTTCATCGATATCTTCATACTCTCCTAAATCACCAACATATTTTGTTGCTGGTCTAATAATTCGATTAGAATAAAGTTTGTTTTCAATATTGTGAGCAATCCATCCCACAGTTCTTGCAATAACAAATAACAAAGTATATAAATCACTAGGAATATTTAACATATCATAAACTAACCCACTATAGAAATCAACATTACTACTTACATTAATCCCTTTTCTTTGATGTATCTCTTCAATAGCAATTTTTTCAAATTTTTGATAAAACTCAAATTCATCAAGGCGTCCTTTTTCAAAAGCTAATTCCTGACATTTTTCAGATAAAATTTCACTACGGGGATCACTTAATGTATAAACCGCATGGCCAATTCCATATACCAAACCTGTCTTATCATTATAGTCACCATCCAAAATACGCTTAATGACATTTCGTATATCATCATCACTTGCATTTAATCCTAGGTCCTTCATAACCAATTCCATTTGTTGCTTAACAGCTAAATTAGCACCACCATGACGTGGTCCTTTTAAAGAACCAATAGAACCAGCTACTGCCGAATAAATATCAGTGCCAGTAGAAGATATCACAACATTTGTAAACGTTGAGTTATTTCCTCCCCCATGATCTGCATGTAATACCAAAGCAATATCCAACACTTCTGCTTCTTTTTCAGTAAATGATCCATCATCTCTTAAAAGTGATAAAATCATTTCAGCAATACTATTGTCTTTATTAATATGATGAATAAATAAACTTTGTTCATCAAAATAATGAACTTTTGTTTGATAAGTATAACAAACAATTGAAGGAATCTTTGCTAATAGATTAATACCTTTTTCTAAAGTCTCTTTAGTTCCAATATTATCTGGTTCTTTATCATAACCATATAACATTAACACTTCTTGTTGTAATTTATTCATTAGATTTTTTGCCGGAAATCCTAAAATATTCGCTTCTAAGTAATGTGGTGGTAAATCATAATTATCACTCAAAATACTCTTAAAGTTATCTAATTCTGTTTGTGATGGTAAATATCCAAACAATATTAAAAAGCAAACTTCTTCAAATAAAAATCTTTTAGATTTTCGATTTTTAGAAAGTATATCTTTAACATTAATTCCTCTATAGTATAAACTTCCATAATCATCAACTTTATGATTATCAACCTTCTTATATCCAACAACATCAGATATTCTTGTTAATCCAACCAAAACACCTGTTCCATCTTCATTACGTAAACCTTTTTTTACTGAATAAGTTGAATATAACTCATTTGGTATATCATTTTCTTCTAAAGATTTTTCAAAAAAATCTTGAATCATACTTGCCATATTAATCACTCCTTATCTAATGTTATCAATTATATCACATCATTGTATAATTGCATACAATTACATTATAAATTATGAAGAATAATTAATATTTAACATTTCGAACCAACGTTGATTACGACTTTCGTTTTCCTTACTTCCTATAGCCTTATAAACATTTGTTTGATTCATTACTAAATACAATACATGATTTTGATTATCATATATCTTTTCAACTTTGACATTATCAGAGATTATCTTTTCTTCTCTAATAGAAACTTTTTCTTTATCAAACAATGTCTGTAAAGAAAGATATTTTTGTTTAGCTGAAACCATATCCTTCATATGAAAACTTTCAAAATGAAGACCAAATGTATCAACATAATCTGGTGTTTGAGTCATAAGGTGCTTCAAACACCCCTCCTCATTTCCTGCATCACCATATTCAACAATTTTCATACAATTAGGATAAACCCCTTTATTAAGATTTGCTTTATAACTATCTCCTGAAAAAACTATGATAATACCACACAATAAAACAAAACTTAAAAACATAACCATAACATTTCTTCTATTACGATGAGCATATTCATTTTTTGTTCGTAATATCATATTAATCACCTCAACATTATTATATATAAAAACTTTTTAGTTGAAAAGAAAAAAAGATGAACAGAAAATTATTTCACCTTCTCTATCCATCCAAAATGTTGACAAGCGTATTGAATACCATTATCAATATTTTCTTTTGTTATAAACGATGCCTTTTGTTTAAGTTCTTCACAAGCGTTACCCATTGCAATTGAAGTCCATTCATCATTAAACATAACCAAATCATTATAATCATCTCCAAAAACAACAACATCTTCTACTCTACCATTAAGATATTTAATAACTTTTTTAATACCTTCGTCTTTCCTATCATGCTGAAATGTCAGATATTCTTCAACAAAACGAATATGTCCTAAAGAATTTAATAAAGAAAAATCAACTTCCTTCTCTCTTGGTATTGATATATATATTTTATAAATATCTTTGATATTTTCATACGACAATGATTTATCTAAGAAATAACGAGTTGGCTCTTTTCTAAAACCTACTTGATTAATAAAATGATCATTTAACATTGTGACATCAATACTATCATTAGTTGCTATTAAGATTCCATAACCTAACTCTTCAATTTGTTTACATATTGCAACAGCCTTATCATGTGGTAATGGCTTATTCTCAATAAGTTCATTATTGATTGTAATAGCAGCCCCACCATTACTTACAATATGATCAACACCTATCTCCTTCGCAATTTTTATTGTTTTATAATATGCTCTACCAGTAGCTATAGCTACAAAATGTCCATTATCTTTGAGTTTTTGAATTGTTTGTTTAGCACTTTCAACAACTTTACCTGTTTTATTATCAGTTAAAGTTCCATCAATATCAAAGAAAAAATATTTTCTATTCATGATAAATCACCCCTATAATATAACTATGATATGGCAAAACAGTTATATTGCTTTCTTCAATCACAACTTCCTTATGACTCATTAAAACTTGATAAGTGGCCTTTTGATATGGTAACTGATATGATAGAGTCTTAGAACTAAAGTTACCAATAACCAATATATCTTGGTTATCCATATAACGACGATAAATAAATAAATCAGGATTTTCTGCTTCTAACAATTCAAAATTTCCATAAGCAATTAATGGATTATTATGTCTTAATGATATCAGTTTTTGATAATGTGAAAATATAGAATCAGTATCATTAATTTGTGCTTTGGCATTGATATCTACATAATTAGGATTAACCTTCATCCAAGGTATCCCATTTGTAAATCCAGCATTTGTTTCATTATTCCATTGCATTGGTGTTCTTGCATTATCTCGACTACTATAACAAATCCCTCTCAGCATTTGTTGGTTAGTCAAAACTTTTTTCTCTTCAACAAGTTCTCTATAATTATTAAAGACCTCAACATCTTGACATTCGTCTAAAGAAGCAAATTGATAATTTGTCATTCCAATTTCTTCACCTTGATAAATATAGGGAGTTCCTTTCATCATATGTAAAACAGTTGCTAACATTTTTGCAGAATCTTTCCAATATTGTTTTGTGGTTGTATTTCCAAACCTTGATACAATTCTAGGTTGATCATGATTGTCCCAGAACAAACTATTCCACCCTTCTTCTTTCAATCCATTTTGCCATTTAGAAAAACTTCTTTTAAGTTTAACTAAATCCAAAGGAATAGGAGTCCACTTTCCATACTCGCCAGCATCAACATCAGTATGCTCAAATTGAAATAACATATTTAATTCATGGGTATTATCACTTGTATATTGTATAGCCTGTTCCACAGAGCAAGCCGTAATCTCTCCCACTGTCATCACATCATATTTCGCCATGACTTCCCTATTCATCTCTTGTAAAAATTCATGAATACGTGGTCCATTGCTTGTATAACGAGAAGAACGCATATATTTATCTGTTTGAGGTAAGATATCCAAATAGTTTTGGTCCTTGCTAATCTTATTGATAACGTCCATTCTAAAACCATCGACACCTTTATCTAACCACCAACGCATCACTTTATAGATATCATCTCTTACATGTTTATTCTCCCAATTCAAATCAGGTTGTTTAGAAGAGTATAAATGTAAATAATACATATCTGTTAGTTCATCATACTGCCAAGCTGAACCAGCGAAAACACTCACCCAATTATTGGGTTCATGATTTTCCTTACCATCTTTCCAAACATAATAATCACGATACTTATTTTCTTTAGACTTTCTGCTTTCAATAAACCATTGGTGTTGATCAGAAGTATGATTGACAACCAAATCCATAACTATTTTTATATCTCTTTGATGAGCTTGTTTTAACAAATTATCAAAATCATCAAGTGATCCAAATTGTTCACCAACTGCTTGATAATCACTAATATCATAACCATTATCTACTTGTGGAGACATATAAATTGGTGACAACCAAATAATATCAATCCCTAATAATTTTAAATAATCCAATTTAGATATAATCCCGTTAATATCACCAATCCCATCATTGTTACTATCACAAAAACTTTTAGGATACACTTGATAGATAACACTTTCTTTCCACCATGTTTTTTTCATATTTTCACCTCTTTTCTATCATAACAGATATCTCAGAAAAAAAGCTTTTTTTTCATTTTTTGTTAACTAAGAAAGATTCAAAAAAACCACATAAAAGGTTAACATGTATAGGTGATAAGAATACTCCAACAAATCCAAAGAGATACATATGAATAACCATTGATGATAAAAATATAAATGATGGTATCTTTGTTTGTTTATTCATAATATGAGGTTCTAATACACTTCTTAATAAATTTATAATAAGATATAAAAGAAATATATATATAGCCATTAAATAATGATTTTGAATAAAGAAAAAGATAATCATCGGTATTAAAACAATTCCTACTCCAATGAATGGTAAACTATCTAAAACAGATGTTAATAATGCATATAAAAAAGGATGAGGAAATTTAAGAATAGAAAAACCAATCCATAATAATACAAAACAAAGTAACATTAATGTTAATTGACATTTCAAATATATCTTAATACTTCTTAAACCATTATTCTTAATATCTATAAAAGATCGAACAAATTCCCAAGAACAAAATCTTAAACACTTTTCTTTCATTTCATCATATTCTAACACTAAATAAAATGTGGAGATCAAAAATATAAAAAAAGCGAAAATATATTTAGGAATAGAAGATATAATCAATGTTATCTGTTCAATAAGACATCCAAATATCTGATGAAGATTACTTTCAAATGTATTTAAAATATCCATATTCATTAAAAAAGAAAACTTTTGTGATATGATTTGAAGTATTTGATTAGATATAGGTATTATATATTCTTCATAATATAGGGGGAGTAATCTTATAAATTGCAATAACCAAATAATGAAATAACTTAAACCTATTCCTAATATCAAAGCAACAACTATATATATGATCAACAATAATGAAACACCAATTGCACTCCTCTTTAAAGAAAATCGTTTATCCAAATAATCAATGAGTGGCTTTATCATGAAAAAGCATAAAAATGCACATATAAAAGGAAAAAAAACATGAAACATATTTTTAATAATATAACAATATATAATTATAAAGATTATAAATACAATTTTCTTTTTCATGATATCACCACTTCCATTATATGTGCTTAGTCTTAAAAAAAGCCCAATAAGTAGAAATATCGCTGTATGCAAAAACGATATAACATAATATTATATCGTTATCTATTAATTGTTAACTTTTTGATGAGGTACAATTGATGAATCATCTATTGCTTTGAAAACATATCCTCTTTGTTGATAATGTTCGATAATCTGTGGTAATAAGTCAACAGTATCCTGCTTTCCATTAGCATCATGCATTAACATCATAATCTCATTTGCGGAAGAAGCTGTTGCACGCTTTAACATTTCGGCCTTAGATACATTGCTGAATCCGTCACCATTTTCAGCATTCCAATCATAAAACTTATAACCTTTTTCAGTTACCATCTTTGTAAGTTTAGTCATAATACCTTGAGAATATTTCTTAGAAATAGCATTCGAACTTCCCCCAGGGAATCTTATATACTTAGGGAAATATCCAATATAATCCTTAACCATATTTCCAATTTTATTCAAATCTTCAAAATAAGCATCAGTAGATGAATAAACTTTACTATAATTATGAGAATAAGTATGTAAACCTATCGTATGACCACTATCATGTGCTTCTTTAATATATTTACGATACGAAGAATTCATCCCAGTCACAAAGAAAGTAGCTTTACAATTATACTTATCTAAAATCTTTAAAACATCAGGTGTAAATTTTGATGGTCCATCATCAAAAGTCAAATAAACAACTTTACTATTACTTGCTGTTTTATCAACAATATGAATAATAATTGATTTTTCCGATTTATTATTTGATGAATCAGTCACGATATATTTAACATTATAACTTCCAATTTTATTCGCATCAAATCCATCCGATTCAACAACAACACTCGGATGAGGATCATAATTATCTTTAACCTTAATTAATTCCTTCAATTCTACTTTACTACCAACAATAAAGTTTGCATTACCACCTGTAATAACTGGTGCAATTTTATCAGCTTCTACATGAACTATAACTTTACTTACAGTTTCATTTCCGCCTTCATCAGTAACAATAACCTCAATTTCTTGTTGACCTTCAGAATCAAATTTATAGTTTTTAGCAAATTTTGTTGTCGTTTTCGTTGCATCCTTTATTTCTTCAATAAATTCCTTTGCTTCAATCTTTGAATTCAACACAATAGTTTTCTCTTTTGTTTTGACAACAGGTACATCTTTATCAACAACTTCTACTGTAAACTTTACTTCATCGTCTTTATACTTATAAATAACCTCGTACTCACCTAATTTATCTATTTTCACTTGAGAACTATCTATCACAACATTATGTGTCTCTTCATCATTAAGATTTTCAATAAATCTTGTATAATCAACTACTGAATTAATTTCAATTTCATTATCACTAGAAAAAGATAAAACAGGTCTGTTTAAAAGGAAAAAAGCAACACATATAATAGCTATTATAGCGACTATCAATCCTAGATCT
Organism: Coprobacillus sp.; assembly: GCA_036639875.1. Lineage (GTDB taxonomy): Bacteria > Bacillota_I > Bacilli_A > Erysipelotrichales > Coprobacillaceae > JAVWHX01. The sequence goes on along the minus strand of JAVWHX010000051.1, from coordinate 3,190 downwards.
TTATATAGATTTTTCTTTTTTAATTTAATTTTCATAAACATTCCCTTTCCTTCTTTTTGGATAAATCCGCCTTTATATTCATCCAATTCACACCTTTATCTTTTAATTGTTTTACAGTTAATAGTATTTATAGTATAACCAAATTGGTGATAAAAATGAAAATTTATAAAGCAAATACATTAACAGATAAACAAAAACACATCTTAGATCCTGACCTACAGTCTTATGATTATGAGCAAGAACTTTATTCTTATTTTAAACAGCTTACTATTCCTCATAATGTTTGCTATATAATTGGTATATATATTCAATTTGATATAGATAAAATCATCTATGAATCTAATCCCAATCTCTACCAAAAATTCTCTGATCGTTTAAAAGAAACAATCAGAAAACAATTAGAACTTTATGATGGTGAGATTTTAGATACAAATACAAACACTTTCTTTATTACAATGTTTGATATACCAGAAGAAACTATTGTCATAGCCTGTTTAAATCTCCATAAAACAATTCATAAAAAGCTTTTTTATCAAAGAACATTACATATACGAACAGGTATTTACTTCTCTCATTCTAAGATTAAAGCATATCAATTTTATAAAATGTCTAAAGATCAATTTGAAAACACACTCAAACATGATCACTCAGTGATATCAGTTAAATATATATCAACAATTCAATGATTTCTTTTCATGTCTTTTATATAAATAATGAATAAATCGATTAAAGAATCCCATTACAAAAATTGCTGAAGCACATAAAGGAATAACCCAAATGACTTTAAAACTTAGAATTGGATATATGCCAAAGAAATCTGGCATAATCAATAATATCAAATAAAACAATACAGAAATGACTGTTAACATTATTGCTCTTAATTTGTTTAAAGGCATACAAACAATAAAGACAACTAAGAAACTTATAAATCCTGCTACTAAGAAATAGTATGTAGAAAATAATAAAGTATCAAAATTCAACAATTGACCTATAAAAGTAATAGCTAACATATAACTTATCATTGTTAAAGCACAAGGAACAGCAGTTGTAATAATGTGCTTTAAGAAGCCTTGTGAAGACAATGATGAAGATCTTTCTAATGTTAATAAGAAACTTGGAACACCTATTGCTAGACCACTAATCAAACTTAATTGTAATGGTGTAAATGGATAACTTGTTTTTAAAACTGCAAAGATTAAACATAAAGCTGTTGAATATATTGTTTTTGTTAGATATAAAGAACTAACCCTTTCAATATCAGATATAATCGTTTGACCTTCTTTAACAATTTGTTTCATTGATGCAAAATTAGAATCCAACAAAACAATATGAGCAGCTTGTTTAGCAGCATCACTTCCTGCTGCCATTGCTATTCCACAATCAGCATCCTTTAAAGCCAGCACATCGTTAACTCCATCTCCAACCATTCCAACAACTTTACCTTCGCTTTGAAAAGCTTTAATAATTGTTTGTTTTTGTTCAGGTTTAACACGACCAAATACACGATAATAAGCAACGACCTTCTTTAACTCTTCTTCATCGGTAGGAAGTGTAGATGCGTCAATATAGCGATCACCATCTTTAAGTCCTGCCAATTGAGCAACTTTAGAAACTGTTCTTGGATTATCACCAGATAGAATTCTGATTTCAACATTAGCCTTATCAAAAAACGCCAAAGTACTCTTTGCTTCTTTTCTAATACAATCACGAATAACAATCAAAGCGACCGCTTTAACTTTTCCAATTTCACTTTCTTCTTCATCAATCCTATCAGTACTTCCTAATAAAAGAACTCGCAACCCTTCACTTGATAAATCATCAACCTTCTCTAACAAAGAATCATCAATATCTAATAAATATTCAGGTGCCCCTAAGACATATATCCCTTTATCCTCAAAAGACATTGCACGCATTTTTCTTCTTGAAGAAAATGGAATCGAAGCTATTGGAACATAATGATCAGATTTTTTAAAATAATGACGTAAAGCATCTTGAGTTGAATTAGAATCATCAAAACAATACGCCAAGGCTCCCATAACTTCATTAATATTTACAGTTTTATCTATTTCAACAATTTCAGTGACTTCTAACTCACCAGTTGTTAAAGTTCCAGTTTTATCTAGACATAATACATTTACTCTAGCCAAAGATTCAATAGCTTCCATTTCTTGAATCAAGGCTTTCTTTCTTGCTAATTTACCAACACCAATAATAAAGGATAAACTTGTTAATAAAACCAAACCTTCAGGTATCATACCAATAACACCCGCTACTGTTCTTACAATTGCAACATCCATAGTTGATTTAACAATAGACATTTGCGAAGCAAACAGAATCAAACCAACTGGTATAATGACAACACTTAAAACTTTAATAACTTTTTCAATAGTATCTTTCATTTCTGAAGATGCTTTGTTTTTATGTTTTGCTTTTTGAACCAATTGTGTTGAATAATTATCATTACCAACACGTATAACCTTTGCATATGCACTCCCTGCAACAACAAAACTTCCTGACATTAACTCATCATCAGTTTTCTTTTTAACAGGCTTTGCTTCACCAGTTAACATCGATTCATTAACTTCCATTCCGTGAGATTCAATAACTTGGCAATCCGAACCAATTTGATTTCCATTTTCCAAGAAAATAATATCATCAATAACAAGTTCTTCAATTGGAATAATCAATTCTTTTTCATTTCTTAAAACCTTTACCTTTTTTACAGTTACAACTGTTAACTTATCAATAATTTTCTTTACTTTAAATTCTTGATAAACACCTACGAGAATATTAACACTTATAACTCCCATAAAAGTTAGGTTTTTCCAATGCCCTGTAGACAACACAATAATAGCTAAAAAGATATTTAAAAAGTTAAAATATGTACAAGTATGTTCTAAGATAATTTGTTTCTTTGTTTTAGAAATATTATCATGAGAAATATTAACTTGTCCTTTTTCAACTCTTTGTAAAACTTGTTCATCTGTGAGTCCTTGCTTTTTTATTTTATCCATAAGTTCACCTACTTAAGTAATATATCACATTCATATGAAAAAAATGTGTATCTAATCAAATTAACTCTATTATAACATAAAAAAAGACTTTCTTTAAATAAAGAAAATCATTATTTACATTTATCAGGTAAAAATTCTATAACATCATTGTGTGTACATTCTATAATAACGCACAA
>JAVWHX010000050.1:0-16288 GCA_036639875.1 Coprobacillus sp. | reverse complement strand
AATTTATGGGTCATTTCCCTGAACAACACTTAATGCCAGGGGTATTAATGGTTGAAGCTCTTGCTCAAACAGGTTGTGTGTTATTATTATCTAAAGAAGAAAACAAAGGAAAAATTGGTGTTTTTGCTGGTATTAATAAAATCAGATTTAAAAGACAAGTGATTCCTGGAGATGTCTTAACAATGACTGTTACATTAACAAAAGAAAAAGGCGGAATTTATTTTGCCGCCGTTGAAGCTAAAGTTGATGATCAAATTGCAGTTATTGGTGAAATCATGTGTGCAGTTAGTTAATTCTTTTTACGAATACTAATTTCACCACTTCTTAGTATTCTTTCCTCATCCGCATATCTTACTGTTAAACTTGCATCATCATTGATGTGAGTAACAAAAGCTGGATACGATTTATTATTCTCATAGACTGTAATATGTTGATGGAGGATATATGAATACTTACGATAATCATCTAAAAAAGATAAACAAGAAAGTTTTGAATAATCATTATAGAATTCGTTTAAGAAATCTATGATGATTTTTTGTCTTTCAACAAAGATATCAATTTCATCTTCTAAGCTTGTTGCGATATCCTTGATATCATCAGGTTTTTCATAAGCATGAACATTAATACCAACCCCTACAATCATACTATCTAATTTTCCAGTATTCATTTCTAATGTTGCTTCACAAAGAATTCCACAAACTTTTTTATCATGAAGCATAATATCATTAACCCATTTTATTTTTGGTTCTAAGGGATAATTCTTTTGAATTGTTCTGACAACTGCAACAGCACAACAAGCGGTTATCTTTAATGAATCATAAACAGTCAATTCAGGCTTTAACAACAAAGATAAATAAATACCTTTTTGTTTAGGAGAATAAAAGCTTTTCCCATTTCTTCCTCTCCCTTTACTTTGACTTTCAGCAATAATGACATCACCTTCATGATAGTTATTTATTTTCATCATATCGTTTGTTGAAGTGACTTCATCATAATATTCAATATTCTGATAAAATGAATGAATATTATTTTTAATATCTTCAATAAAAATAACATCATTGTCTTCAGTTAAACAGTATCCTTTTTTTGTAGATGTCTTAATATGATATCCTTTCTCTTTTAATTTCTTAATATATGAAGAAATAGACATACGAGATACATTCAACTGAGAACTCATCATTTGACCTGAAATATATTCATTTTTGTTTTGATTTAAGATTTTTAATATTTTATTTTCCATAATTTTATTATATATGTATTTGTAATAAAAACAATGATATAATGTGAAAAGGTGATAGATATGAACATATATAAAGTAAAAGATGTAAAGACAATTGAAAATCTATTTATAGGTTGGGAAGAAACAATGATCTATTCTTATATTCAAGGATATATGGGTGAAGCTTATGCAAGTGAAGATAATCAATCAGCAATGATCATTGTTGGTGATTTTTGTTTTTTAGCAGGGATTCCTTCAGAAGCATTGTTAGAGAATAAAGTTTGGGGAGAATATGTTATTATGGTTCCTCAAAATAAAATGTGGAATAAAACGATTGAACAAGTTTATCCTAATGCAATAAAAAGAGAACGTTATGCAACACGTAAAGATATTCATTATTTTAATATTGATAATTTAAAAGAGAATCTCTCAAAGTTACCTGTTCCTTACAAAATAAAAATGATTGATGAAGAGTTGTATCATCAAATATTAAATGAATCATGGTCATCTGATTTATGTGGGCAATTTTTGACTTATGAACAATATCATAAAATGGGAGTTGGCTTTGTTGTGATGGAGGGGACAGATATTATAGCTGGAGTTTCCTCTTATACAGTTTATAAAGATGGAATAGAAATTGAAATTGATACAAGAAAAGATAAACGTCGTCAAGGTTTGGCAAGGATTTGTGCATCACAGATAATTCTTGAATGTTTGAATCGAAACTTGTATCCTAGTTGGGATGCTCATAATCAAAAGTCTTTAAATCTTGCTCAATCACTTGGGTATGTTTTTGATAAAGCATATCTTGTTTATGAAATTATCAATAAGTGAAGTCTTGTATTTTGAATAAATAATAGATATAATATGGTCAAGAGGTGAATAATAATGGATTATTTTGATAAGATTAGAGATAGGTTGAGTTCTAAATTAAATGGTAAAGAATTAACGAATGAATCTAATTTTAAGGAATTGGGGATTGATTCTTTGGATTTGGTGGATTTGGTTTTTGAATTAGAAGAAGAAATTGGTGTTGAATTTGAAGATTCTGAATTAATAAAGATAAAGACTGTTCAAGATTTGTTGGATTTAATTGAATCAAAGAAACAGGGGATTTAATCCTCTTTTTATTATAGGAGGGAAGTTTATGTTTTATCAAATTGATAATCAAAAAGAACGAGTTAATATTCATGATATGAATGATGATCATATGTATATAGGAATGATGAGTTTAGATGAACTTAAAGAATGTTATCATGAATTACATATATCATCACGAACTATTCAAAGTTGTGAAGATTCATCTACATTTAGTCAAAATATTATTGTTCCACATCGTGATTATTATTTTATGTTAATTAATTTAATTAATGCAAGAGATGTCTTTGTTGAAAAAGATTCTTTAGCTTTCTTTATATTTAAGAATTTGTTTTTAGTTGTTGTATTAAAAGATGAAGATAAACATATTGAAGAGGTCTTCCGTTATTCAAGTGATTATGTTTTAGAACAACAAGCTTCAATAACAAGACTTGTTTATTATTTTCTAAGTGAGTTAATATCTAAGGATTATCGATATATTGAAGAACTACAAGAAGAAATTGAAGAATTAGAAAATCATGATAGTGATGATGAATCGCTTTTGTTTAGTCGCCATTTAAGACAACTTAATAAAGAATTATTGTTGCTGTTGAATTATTATGATGCTTTGGTAACGATTGGGGAAGAATTACAGATGAATCATCATAGCATATTTATTGAAGATGATATGCGTTATTTTGAGATATTTACTCAAAGGTTAGAACGTTTATCTAAGAGTGTGGAAATGTTAAGAGAACTGTTAAATCAAGCAAGAGATGCTCATCAAGCCAAATTAGATTATAAACTTAATAAGACAATGCAGTTCTTTACGGTTGTGACAACAATTTTTCTTCCCTTAACATTACTAACAGGATGGTATGGGATGAATTTTCAAAAGATGCCTGAGTTATATCACCCATATGGTTATTATGCTGTGATGGGAGTTAGTGTTGCTATTATTGTAGGATTGGTTTATTGGTTTAAAAAGAAAAAATTTTTCTAAAAGAAAAGACCTCCTAGGAGGTCTTTAATGTTTCTTTATTTTATATACTAATCGATTTAAATAAGGAATAGCTTCAAGTTCTTTAGGATGGTCAGCATATAAATAGAGAATGATTGTGAAATAAACAATAACTCCAACAATAATTGAAATAATAAGTGGTATAAAGACTTTCTTTGTTAAAGCAAACAACCCAAAATAACATCCTGCGACAACTATCCCCATCATTATTGAAGCAAGCAATGGTAAAATATATGTACGACGTATTTCTTGTTTAAAACGAACTTTCTTACGTAATGCTATTTGATTTAAAACACAAACATGTAATCCGTAAGTACAATTTCCAATAATTAATGAATATAATCCAAGCGGTGTAAAGAATAAAAGAAGTGTTACTAAGATACAATGCCAAATCAATGCACTACCAGCATTCTTTAATGGAATATTGACTTCACCAATAGCTTGTAATATTCCATTGGTAAGCGTTGATAAACCAAAGAAGATTATTGCTGGGCTTCCAAACATAAGTAATGCTGTTGAAGTTTGAATTGTTTCCTTTTGAGGGAAAATCATTCCCATAATTGGATAAGCAAGTACTGACATTCCAATAGCTGATGGAATCAAAATTAACATGGTTACTCTAATACCAGAAGTGATTTGTTCTCTGGTTTGTTTTTTATCTTTGATAGACCATAAAGATGATATAGCTGGAATTGCAGCTGTTGACATTGCTGAAGCTAAAGCAACAGGAACATTTTGTAAGATAATATATTGACCAGCATATAATCCCCATGACGTTGCGGTAGAGACACTATCACCCATTACAAAATACAATAAATACATATCGATTGTAGAAACTAAATTATAGATACATGTTGCAAATATAATTGGTGTTACAATTTTTAAAATCATTCTAAATATATCTTTATATGAATCTTCATAATCATCATGATCAGTTTTGATAATAAGATTATTTTTTCTTTTCATAAACATAAATGCCATAAAAGCAAGACCAACCAAAACACCAGCACCAGTCCCTAAAGCACTTCCAGCCGCACCAACACTTGCAAGTTGAGTACCACCTGTTGCTAGATAAGGTTGGATAAACAAATAAGCAGCACCAATCGATACAACCGCATTGAAGACTTGTTCAATGATTTGCGAGATAGATGTATAAACAGTTGTTTGATGAGCTTGGAAGTATCCTCTAAATACTCCTAGTAAACCAGATAAGAATATTGTAGGACATAAAACTTGTAAGGCTAAAGCTGCATCTTTTGTGACAATAATCGGGGCTAAAAAGAATGTGACAATAGCTGCACCACCACCGATTGCACAAATATAAATAAATGAACACTTTAATATTTTTTGAACATTATTATATTGATTGACAATTAATTTTTCGGAAATTAATTTTGAAATAGCTGAAGGAATACTATAAGATGATATCAATAAAATCATAGCATAGACAGTATAAGCAGTTGAATAATAACCCATCCCTTCAGTTGTTATTAATTCAGTTAATGGACTTCTATATAAAACACCTATAATTCTTACAAATATCCCTGCAAGAGCGAGTATAGATGCCTGTTTGACAATCGAACGTGTTCTATTCATAATAACCTCGCTTTCTTTATTTATCATTATAGCATTATTTAGATGAAAATCAAAAAATGTTTTCAATAATAAATATTATTTTACACAATTTTTCCATATTATTTTGTTAAACTTGATTTGTTAAAAGATTAAGTGTAAAGTATTGTTAATATTAAAGGAGATTGGACTGTGGCAAAATTAAAACTTAAGATTAAAATAAAGAGAATATTATTTGATATTATAAAAATAGCTTGTGTAGGAGCTCTGGTAATAATTTCAATTCAAATTGTACCACCTCTTTTTAAACAGAAAACAATAACTCCTAAAACAGAGATTACAAAGGTAAATAATAAAGAAGAAATTACTGGTAAAAAAGGGAGTATTGATGTTTTAATGATTGGAAATAGTAGTGTGTATAGTGGTTTTAATCCTCTTCAAATGTGGAAAGAACATGGATATACATCATTTGCTGCGGCTGCACCCATGCAACATATGTGTTTATCTTACTATACTTTAAAAGAAATATTGACTGTTCAAACTCCTAAAGTTCTTTTATTGGATATTTCTAATCTATTTGAATCAAGAGGAACGTCCGCAGTTAAGGAAAATTTGAAATCTGTTTATACGTATTCATATCCGCTTTTTAGAGATACTAGTCGTTGGGATGAAATGGAGTCAATGGGTGTTGTTGAAACGAAATCTAAGAGTTTAAGATTGGTTGCTAGAGGATACTATTATTCTAAGGATGAAATTCCAAATACTAAAGGATTCAGCTATATGGAGGAAACTAGAGAAGTTGAGGAGTTACCATCATACACTGTGAAATATCTTCCAAAAATTATGGAACTCGCAAAACAAAATGATATATCAGTCGTTTTCACTTCGATACCTTGTTCAAAAGCATGGGATTACAAAAAGCACAATCGTGCTGTTAAAGTAGCGAAAGAATATAATGTTGATTTTATTGATATGAACTTAAGTCATGTAATAAAGGATTTAAATTGGAACACCGATTCGAGAGATAAAGGAAATCACCTTAATTACAAAGGAGCAAAAAAGGTTACAAAGTATATTGGTGATTATTTAAAAGAGAATTATGAATTAACAGATTATAGGGGAAATGAGAATTTTAAAGACTGGGATGAAGACTATGAAATGTTTATGCAACGAATAAAGTAGTTGAATGTATCGTGGCATAAGGAGGCAGTGATGAAACGATTGTTAGTTTATATTTCCTTTAATCTGAATTAAATAAGGTATAATAAGATAATTGGTTCAAATTTACTCATTGTTTTATGCTAGGAGAAAAAATGAGTTTTACAAAATTTATATAATAGATAAAAAAGTTGTTATCTATTGTTTATAAATTTTTGTTTATTCTGATAATATATGATATAATACCTAAAAATAGTTTTGGAGGATAAATATGAATAACAGTAGAATTTGTATAGCTTTAGATTTTCAAACAAAGGCAGAAGTTGAAAACTTCTTAGATCAATTTAATGATGAAAAATTATATTTAAAAGTTGGGATGGAACTTTTTTATGGGGAAGGTATTGAAATGATCAAGATGATTAAATCTAAAGGTCATAAAATATTTTTGGATTTAAAATTACATGATATTCCCAATACTGTAAAGAGTGCTATGAAACAACTTGCTAAATTAGATGTAGATATGGTTAATGTTCATGCATCAGGAAGTATTGCTATGATGAAAGCGGCAATTGAAGGCTTGAATGAAGGAAAACTTAAAGAGAAGAGACCGTTATGTATTGCAGTAACATGTTTAACTTCTTTAGATCAAGAAGTTTTAGACAACGAATTATTGATTCATGATGAATTGAACGATGTTGTTTTAAAATGGGCTCAAAATGCAAAAGAAGCTGGATTAGATGGTGTTGTTTGTTCACCATTAGAATCAAAAGCAATTCATGATGATTTGGGATTAGATTTTATAACTGTAACACCAGGTATTAGACTTGCAAGTGATAGTATTAATGATCAAAAAAGAGTTACTACACCAGCAATTGCTAAGGAGTTAACTTCTAGTTATATCGTTGTAGGTAGACCTATTACACGTGCTGAGAATCCTCTAGCTGTGTATCAAGAAATATATAGACAATTTCAAGGAGAATAGAAAATGGAAAAATTAATAGCAAAAGATTTATTAGATATTCAAGCAGTATTTTTAAAACCGAATGATCCTTTTACATGGGCATCAGGAATTAAATCACCAATTTATTGTGATAATAGATTAACTCTATCTTATCCAAAAGTAAGAAAAGATGTTGAAAGTGGTTTGGCAAAATTAGTTAAAGATAAATATCCTGAATGTGAATGTTTAATGGGTACAGCAACTGCAGGTATTGCTCATGCAGCATTAATTGCAGATATTTTAGATTTACCAATGGGTTATGTTCGTGGTGGAGCAAAATCACATGGTAGAAATAATCGTATTGAAGGGTTAGTAAAACCAGGAATGAAAGTTGTTGTTGTTGAAGATTTGATTTCTACTGGTGGTTCTTCTTTAGAATGTGTTGAAGCTTTAAGAGAAGCTGGTTGTGAAGTTATTGGAATGGTTGCTATCTTTACATATGGTTTACCAAAAGCAGTCACTAATTTTGAAGCACAAGATTGTTCTTTTGTTACATTAACAAATTATGATACTTTAATTGAAGTTGCAGTTGAAAATAAATATATATCAGAAAATGATTTAGAAAAATTAAAAGCATGGAAAAAAGATCCTAGTGATGAATCTTGGATGAGTAAATAATAGATGATTAATATGGGAAATGATTGAATATTGTTGCAATTTTTTCCTTTTTCATGTATAACAATAGAGATTATATATCTAGTTTTAGGAGGATATCTATGTTTAAAAGTATGAAGTATGTATTGCAGGAAAACTTTACAAACTTGTTTAGAATATATTCGATTGCGAAATATGAATTATTAGGTGATATGAGAGATTCAAAATTAGGGTTGTTTTGGAATTTTGCTCATCCAGTTATTCAAGTATTAACATACTGGTTTGCTTTTGGTATTGTTTTTAACAGGAGTGATGTCACTGCTTATGGTGTGAAAACCCCATTTATATTATGGATGCTTGGTGGAATGGTTGTGTGGTTTTTCATATCTCCATGTATTACAAGTGGGTGTAATGCGATTTTTTCAAAAGTTAATGTTATTACTAAAATGAAGTTTCCAGTTTCTATTTTACCTGCAACTGTTGTATTAAAGGAATTATTTAATCATCTTTGTTTATTACTTATTTTAATTGTAGTTTTTATGTTAGGTGGATATTTTCCTAACTTATATTGGTTTGAGCTTATCTATTATTTGTTCTGTGCCATAGTCTTCTCGGTTGCTTTGTCTATGACAACTTCTGTGCTTAATATGTTAGCACGCGATACAAGAAAACTAGTTTTAGCAACTATGAGATTATTGCTATATTTAACTCCAATACTATGGAGTATTGATAGTTTAAAACATATGCCTGCATTTGTAGGTGTTATTATGAAAGCCAATCCGATTTATTATATTGTTCAGGGATATCGAGATGTTTTCTTTTATCATAATGGTATTTTCTTTTATTCGCATTCAATGATTGCGTTTTGGGTTATTACAATTGTATTGTTTGCTTTTGGTAGTTATATGATGTATAAGTTTAAACGCAAATTTATTGATATGATATAGAGGTGAAAATATGAATGAAAAATATGCAATTGAATTTAGAGGGGTCTCTAAAATATATAGTTTGAAAGCAAATAATAAAGAACATAAGATGAATAAGAGATTTTATGCTTTAAAAGATATTAGTTTTAAGATACCAAAAGGTGAAGTTGTTGGAATACTTGGAACAAATGGATCTGGTAAGTCAACAATGTCAGTTATTTTAGCTGGAATAAGTGAAGTTGATTCTGGTGAAATGATTGTTAGTGGTGAACAATCATTAATAGCAATTAATACAGGTTTAAATCAACAGTTAACTGGTTATGAAAATATTGAATTAAAAGGAGCTTTGTTGGGTTTAACAAAAAAGAGAATTCAAGAAATCACACAAGGAGTTATTGAGTTTGCCGAGATTGGGGACTTCTTATATCAACCAGTTAAAAAGTATTCTAGTGGTATGAAATCTAGATTAGGGTTTTCAATTAATCTTTGTCTGAATCCTGATATTATTATTATTGATGAAGCATTATCAGTAGGTGATAAAGGTTTTGCTCAAAAGTGTATTGATAAGATGAAAGAATTAAAGAATCAAGGTAAAACAATAGTTTTTATTTCCCACTCTTTACCACAAGTAAGAGAATTCTGTGATACTGCTATGTGGATTGAAGGTGGTATGTTAAAGGAATATGGTCATATTAATGAAGTTTGTGATCATTATTCTGATTATGTTGAGTATTATAATCAACTAGATGCACATGGAAAGAAAAAAGAGAGAGATGAAAAATTTTCTAAACGTGTACTTCCTAATGATAAAAAAAGAAGTTTGCTTAGTAAAATTTTTGGTTAGGAGATTTTTATGAAAAAAGTTATTACATATGGTACATTTGATTTGTTTCATGTAGGTCATTTAAATATACTTAGACGCGCTAAGGAACTGGGAAATTATTTAGTTGTTGCTGTTTCTAGTGATGCATTTAATGCAATTAAAGGTAAGAAGTGTGCTATTCCTGATTATGAGAGAATGGCCATAGTGGAAGCTATTAAGTATGTGGATGAAGTCATTCCAGAGGATTCGTGGGATCAAAAAGTTATCGATATAAAAGAGAAGGAAATTGATGTTTTTGTAATGGGTGATGATTGGAATGGCAAGTTTGATTTTTTAAAGGAATATTGCGAGGTTGTATATCTTCCGAGAACTGATGGTATAAGTACGACGCTGATTAAAAAAGAATTGAGATTAAAATAAGAGGATTGACAAATGAAAATTAAGGCAATGTTTAAAGCAGTTAAAAGAAATACTAAAAAATTTTTAAAATCTCCATCATTTCGTTCAAGATTCTATTTTGCAAAGTATTATGAGAATCTTCCAATTGATGAAAAAAGTATTTTTTTCGAGTCATATTCAGGAAATAATTTTTCAGGAAATGTTTATATGATTTATAAAGAGATTATGAATCAAGAGTATTTTAAAGATTATAAAAAAATAATAGGAGTGCAAAAAAACTCTGCTAAGAGTGTTAATGCATTTTTACAATCACAGAAGATATCTGATTATGAAATTGTTATAGTAGATTCTAAGAAATACTGTAAGGCATTAATTACAAGTAAGTATATTTTTAATAATTCGACATTACCTACATATTTTATAAAGAAATCTAGCCAAGTTCTTATTAATACTTGGCATGGTACCCCTCTAAAAAAACTAGGTAAAGGGGTTGGTGGTAGTGCACATGAGATTGGGAACACACAAAGAAATTTTGTGATGAGTGACTACATAGTGATGCCAAATGTGTTTACTTTTAATTGCTTGAGGGAAGATTTCATGTTGGATAATATGTTTGAAGGAAAGTATATTTTAGATGGATATCCAAGAAATAGGTCTTTTTATAATAAAAAGTATTCTGCTGATCTGAAAATGAGCTTGATGTTGGAAAATACTGAAGTAATCTGCTATATGCCAACATGGAGAGGCGCTATTGATGAAAAAGAAAGTACGGAACAAATCAAGCAATTAGAGGCATACCTTAAAATTATTGATTTATCACTAAACCCTCAAAAAATTCTTTATGTAAATCTTCATAACTTTGTAAAAGAAAGAATAGATTTATCTTCATATAAGTTTATTAAACCGTTTCCACAAAATGTAGAAGTCTATGAGTTTTTAGCTATTAGTGATTGTTTGATTACTGATTATTCGAGTGTTTTCTTTGATTATGCTAATATGAATAAAAAAATTATATTATTTGCATATGATCAAGATTCATATTTATTAACAAGGGGACTATATTTTCCAATGGAAGACTTGCCTTTTCCAATTGTCAAAAACACTGAGGAGTTGATTAATGAACTTCAAGATCTGAAATCATTTAATGATTATAGTGATTTTAGAAGTGAGTTTTGCTGTTGGGATGAAAGAAATAGTTGTCAAGATATTATCGATATAGTCTTTTTTGATAAAACAAACAATGATGTTAAAGTAATTGATGCGCTTAATTATATGAATTCGAAAAAGAATATTCTGATATATGCTGGTTCATTGTCTAAAAACGGAATAACGAGCTCTCTTAAGGGATTAATCAATCATGTTGATTTAGATAGCTATAATTACACACTTTTGTTTTATAGAAGTGCTGTAAGGCGTCATACACAAGAAATAGAACATTTTCCTGGAAAAATAAAATACATACCAATTCAAGGAAAAAAAGATATAACAATTAAAGAATCTTTTGCACAATTTTTATACTACCGTTTAAATTACAACCCAAAGTGGATTGAAAAATGTTTTGACAATATATATAAGAGAGAATTGAAAAGAATTTTCCCGAGACAGAAGTATGATTATGCTATCCATTTCACGGGGTATGAAAAGCAAATAGTTCACTTAATTAATGCTTTAGATAATACAAAAAAAATCATTTATGTTCATAGTGACATGAAAAAGGAGATGGAAATACGTTCTAATTTTCATATTCCTAGCATTTTTAAAGCTTATACTAATTATGATAAAATAGCAGGGGTAAGGGATGGAATTGATAAAGAATTACTTGATTTATTACCATTAGATGCGGAAAAAATTAAAATTGTTCATAATGTTAATAATATAAACTATATTCTAAAAAACTCTGATAAACCTATTTGTTTCGATGAAGAAACTGAATCTACTCATACTATTGATGAAGTAAAAGAAATATTGAAGAAAGATGATATTTTAAAATTTATTAATGTTGCACGTTTTTCACCCGAAAAGGGAATAATGCGTTTAATTAAAGCTTTTGAAAAGTATTGTCAACAACATGATGGATATTTATTTGTAATAGGCGGACATGGAAATAAATATGAAGAAGTTTTGGAATACGTAAATAAAAACAAACTTAAAAATGTGATAATTATTAAGTCGTTATCAAATCCATTTAATATTTTAAAGATGTGTGATTATTTTATATTATCATCTCATTATGAGGGTCTACCTATAAGTATTATGGAGGCTTTGATTTTACAAAAGCCTGTTATATGTACAGATATTGCTGGTCCAAAACCTTTTTTAGAAAAAGGATATGGTCATATTATTAGTGACTCAGAAGAGGGATTATTGAATGGTATGAATGATGCATATCATAATAGAATTAAACTTTTGAAATTTGAACCTTATGCTTTTAATAAACAAGCTTTAAATGAATTTTATAGTTTATTTTAATTAAAACAATTGTAACTATCTTTATTCATTATCTCATTTTAGGAATGATTCTAATGATTTGAAATATACTTTATAAAATTTTAAATGCGCCCTATAAGGATAGACAATGTGTTTTCTATTGTAGGGTGTATTTTATTTTTTATCTATCAATAATGATATAATATCATATAGATACCTACTATTAATCACAATACATATTGTAAATATAGTGTTTCTTTTAAAACCAAACCTATTTTTGAACTTTGATTAATTACCTAAAACAATAATAGTAAACTACGATATAGTATAAATTTTTGCTAATATTTCTAGAAAAAATGATATTATTGAACAAAAAAATGATATGTAGTATAATGAAACAAATATTGGAGAGGAGAAACGTATGAAAGGAATAATATTAGCAGGAGGAAGTGGCACAAGACTCTATCCGCTGACAACTGTAACAAGTAAGCAGTTATTACCAGTTTATGATAAGCCGATGATTTATTATCCATTGTCAACGCTTATGTTGTCAGGGATTAAAGACATATTAATAATTTCAACACCACATGATCTACCAAATTTCAAAAAATTATTAGGGGACGGGAGTCAATTTGGAATATCGATTTCATATAAGGAACAGCCATCACCAGATGGTTTGGCACAAGCTTTCTTATTAGGTGAAAGTTTTATTGGAAATGATAGTTGTGCAATGATTTTAGGAGATAATATATTTTATGGGAATGGGTTAGTGAAGAGATTGCTTCAGGCTGCTCAAAAGAAACAGGGTGCCACTATTTTTGGATATATGGTTGATGATCCAGAAAGATTTGGTGTTGTTGAGTTTGATAAAGATAAAAGGGTTATTTCATTAGAAGAAAAACCAGCACAACCAAAGTCAAATTACGCTATTACAGGATTGTATTATTATGATAATCGTGTTGTTGAATTTGCAAAGCAAGTGAAACCTAGTGCTCGAGGAGAATTAGAGATTACAGATTTAAATAAATTATATTTAGATTGTGATTTACTAGATGTTGAACTTTTAGGAAGAGGGTTTGCGTGGCTTGATACTGGAACGATTGATGCTTTAATGGATGCTGGAGATTTTGTAAAAACAATTGAAGATCGTCAAGGAATTAAAATTTCTGTTCCTGAAGAAATTGCTTTTAACTCTGGCTGGATAGGGAAAGAAGAATTAAAAAATGCAATTGAGAAATACGGAAAATCACCTTATGGTAAACATTTACAAAAAATATTGAATGGAGTACAATTTTATTAGAATGAAAAGTATAAATGAAATATTGGAATGGATTAAAGAACTTAATCAAAGCACAAAGGTCCAAATTGAGAAGACAGACTTGAGAGATACAGACTTTTGGTTTTATGATAAAGAAGTGGGAACAATCCATAATAGAGATGATTCTTTTTTTAGCATTGTAGGAATACAAGGGAAGGTTAATGATGAGTATATAGAACAACCAATATTGTTACAAACTGAAATAGGGTATCTTGGTATTTTAGGTAAGGAATATAATGGAGAAATTTATTATTTAATGCAAGCAAAGATTGAACCTGGGAATATTAATTGTGTTCAAATATCACCAACGATTCAAGCGACGAAAAGTAATTTTACCCAAAAACATGGTGGGAAGAAACCGGCTTATCTAGATATCTTTTTAAATGCTAAAAATCATAATATCATTGCTGACCAAATTCAATCAGAACAATCTTCAAGATTTTATGGAAAAAGAAATCGGAATATGATTCTTCTAATTGAGGAGGATATTAAGGTTGAAAATAATTTCTGTTGGATGACATTGCATCAAATCAAAGAGTTGATGCAATATAAAAACCTTGTGAATATGGACACTAGAACTGTTCTTTCTTGCATACCTTATATGGATGAACGATTAAAATTGAATATAAAAAATCAAGAACTGTATAAGTCTATGCTATCAAATGATTATAAAAGTGAAATTATTAATCTATACCATGATATTAATAATTATAAGATGTTTAGTGAAGATTATTTAGAAATAGTAAGATTGGATAAATTAAAAAATTGGGATGTATCTAGTGGTGGACTAAAATGTAAGCAAGCATATCCATATGAAGTTATTTTCTGTGATATTGAAATTGAGGGAAGAGAAGTAAGAAAATGGATACAACCGCTTTTTAAAGCAAATGATAAAGCATTATTTGTACTTATGTATTCTATTATTAATGGTGAAATGAAGTTTATTGTAAAAATACAGCCAGAAATAGGATGTTTTGATAAGATAGAAATAGGGCCTACTATTCAAAAAGAGAGAGAATGTTTTGAAATTAATGATTCAATTGAGAGACTCTTTTATAAGAATATCAAAGAGAAAAAAAGTATTCATTTTGATACTATTTTATCTGAAGAAGGTGGTAGATTTTACCATGAGGAGAATAGAAATATAATTATGGAAGTTGATTGTAAGGAGCTTAATGAGATACCAAATGATTATCATTTGGTAAGTTATGCAACGCTTGCACAATTGAATATTATTAATAATTGTCTTAATATTCAATTAAGAAATTTAATGTCAGCACTGGAGGTTTAGAGTAGTGAAGAAAATATGTATAGGAATTATTTGTCCATCTGAAATAGCATTTCGTCGTTTTATGCCAGCGCTTTGCAAATTGAGCGAGACTTTTTCATTTGGTGGTGTCGCAATTGCCAATGAACAAGAGTGGAACGGGAACTTGGATGAAAGTATTAAAAATAATGAATTAAAAAAAGCACAAAATTTTGTTGAACAATATGGTGGGATAGTATATAGAAGTTACATGTCACTTCTTGAGGATAAAAGTATAGATGCTGTATATCTACCATTACCACCAGCACTACATTATCAATGGGCTAAGCTGGCATTAGAAAACAATAAACATGTATTAATCGAAAAACCATCTACAATATGTGTTAATGACACAAAAGAATTGGTTGAACTAGCTTTGAGTAAGAATTTGGCTTTGCATGAAAACTACATGTTTATATATCATAATCAAATTAAAGTCATTCAAAAATTAATGGAGAAGAAAACTATTGGTGATATTCGCTTGATTCGTGCTGATTTTGGATTTCCAAAAAGAGCTGATAATGATTTTAGATATAATAAGTCTTTAGGAGGAGGGGCGCTTTTCGATTGTGGTGGTTATCCTATTAGACTATTATCACTTTTGATGGGAGATATTCATGTTGATTCATCAAAACTTATTTATAATGAACAGGGCATTGATTTATATGGTTCTGCACAGGTTTCTACCGAAAACCAAGTAGCACAATTGTCATTTGGTATGGATAATGATTATCGTTGCAACCTAGAAATATGGGGAAGCTGTGGAACTATGAAAACTAATCGTATATTTAGCGCTCCTGATAATTTTACGTGTCATATAGATGTTGAAAAGAACCATCAAGTAGAAACTATAAAAGTTGATTCTGACGATACATTTGAAAAATCTATTCTTGAGTTTTCAAAATGTATTTTGAAAAAAGATGTAAGACAGAAAACATACAGTCAATTGAATAAACAAATAAGACTTGTTGAAGATTTATTGGTATGTAATAAAGGAAAAACTTTATGAAAACAAATTTAGTAACTGGTGTTAATGGTTTTATTGGAAGAAACTTAGCAAAAGTACTGCTTGAAAAGGGAGAATATGTTTATGGTGTTGATATTTTTATGGATACATCTTCCGAATTGAATGAGTATAAAAACTTTACACCGATAAAAGTAGAAAAAGATAATTTTAATGCAATTGATTTGGATGTTATTCAAGCCTTGGATGTTGTATATCATTTAGGCTGGGCTGGACAATTAGGTGGCTCTGATTTGAATGATTTTAACCTTCAAATTGGAAATGTTCATATGACTGCTAAGTTACTTGAGAAGATGGTAGAAGTAGGTATGAAGAAATTTGTTTTTTGTGGGTCGATTTCTCATTATAAGATGGCTAAGGATGCATATAATGTAAATGCTGATATCTATGGACTTTCTAAGATGTATGCTGGCAAGTTATCAAT